>JAZQOB010000109.1:0-11505 GCA_045627625.1 Treponema sp. | reverse complement strand
TCGAAGAAATAGTAATACCAGCGATGAATAATTTTGTCTTTTGATTTTACTGGCTTTTTAAAGATGTGGTAATTTGAGTCCATTTAATCCTCCAAAGATTGATTTAATCAACTGGTTGATATTCAGTTGACATTTAATCATCTCTGAAAGATCAAAGATTATGTAAATGCTTGTAATATAAGGACTTAGTGTCTATCCCAAACACTACGCCAAATATGGTCTAATGATTTGAACCAAGGACCAAAGGATTATGAGTCCTCTGCTCTAACCGCTGAGCTAATGGCCCGTAAATACTTAAAAAGTATGTTGTTAACCATAACATTTTAGGGATTTTTGGTCAATGGGAGGGGATATGTCTAAAAATACTATGCAAAATATTGTATTTATTGTATTAAAATAAGTTAATTGTTTTCTACCCCGTTAATTTGCATAAATAATTATTAGTTTTTTGTCATAAGATATACTATGTGGATTGCCAAATGGGGACAATTGAGGAAAAAAATGAAAAAAAATTTTATTATAAATTTATTACTATTGATTTCCTGTTGTTCAGTTTATGCAGAAGATTATATTGCTGTTGAATTAGGGCAGTAAGAGTATTGCTGCCCTTAAAAAAATATCTTTAAGCACTTACTTTTTCAAAGTAAAATACCCGGTTTTTGTATTGGCATACTGGGCATCAGTTTTAGAATTATTATAAGAAATTGCTCCTACAAGTTTTGAACAAAAAAGAAACATATTGTTACTTTTTTTAACTGAATTTGTAACAAATTTATTTGATACATAAATTGTCTTAAGAAGACTACAGTTAGTAAACATAAAACTCATATCTGTAACGTTTGATGTGTCAAAACTACTTAAGTCAAGATTTGTAAGGCTTGAACAGCCATAGAACATTCCATCCATACTAGTAACATTTGAAGTATCAAAGTTACTTAAGTTAAGATTTGATAAACTGGAACAGTTTATGAACATATAAGTCATACTAGTGGCATTGGAAGTATCAAAATTGCTTAAATTAAGAGTTGTAAGGTTTTTGCAATGCATGAACATTCCGGTTAGAATAGTAACCTTTGATGTATTGAAGTGACTTAAATCAAGACTAGTTAGGCTTTCACAGGCAGCAAACATAGACCACATCTCTGTAACATTTGAAATATCAAAACTACTTATATCAAGAGTTTTAAGAGCATAGCAACATGCAAACATTTCTCCCATATCAGTAACATTTGATGTGTCAAAACTACTTAAATCAAGATTTATAAGATTGGTACAGTTACAGAACATAGCATAGATATATGTAACATTTGAAGTATCAAAATTACTTACATCTAGACTGTTAAGTCTTGAACAGTCGCAGAACATACATTCCATACTGGTAACATTTGATGTATCAAGACCTTTTAAATCTGCTGTTAATAAACTATGTGGAAAATTTATATCTATGGTAAATTTTCCTGAAATCTTTACATTATAGATATTTACAATTTTTCCATCTTTAGATTTTGTGATTCCCGATTTGGAAGAATCCGCTGTAATAATTTGTACAGAATTTCCAAGTTCCTGTAAAAAATCTTCAACAGTGTATTCTGTGCGAGCTGGTTCTTCATGAAATCCTACATTAATTTTACAAGCAGTTGTTAAAATCAATAAAAATATAAGGAATACTGTATACAAACTTTTTTTCATATTTTCTCCGTCCGAAAAAATTATAACACGACTATATTAATTCTAAAACTTTTTTTAATTAACAGGTAAGGGTGTAAGAATACTTGAGGTACTAAAACTTCTTTTAAATTGAAAATAAATGCTGAAAAATTTGCGTTTTCTACTATTTTCTTTTAATATTATAATGTTATGAGATTACGAGGAAAAACAGTTTTATTTTCAGTTATTAGTGTTGTGGTAACACTTATTTTTACAAATGTTACTATTAATATTCTTGCAAGCAGAAACTTCAAGGAAGTTTCAAGAACTTTTCTTGAAACAAATTCTATCAAGCAAAAACTTGATTTTCAGGGCAGTTTGAATGGCGAAATTAAACTTGCCATGCAGCTGGTATCTTCACCAACTATTATTGATTACATGGAAAATCCAGATAATGAAGAATTCAAAACTCCAGCCTTGAAAGAATTTGCCAGTTATCAAAATTCATTCTTGGGAAAATCAATTTTCTGGATTAATACAATTGATAAGGAATTCTATTCTGATTGTGCTTATGCCTATACTTTGGATCCTGATGATCCTGCACAGTACTGGTACAATATGACAATTAAAGAAACTCCAGTTTATAACTTTAATATTAACTATAACCCAGATTTAGGAAAAACTTTTATGTGGGTTAATGCTGTTGTTCATAACAAGAGTGGAAAAGTTATTGGTATTGCTGGTACTGGAATTCCTATTTCTGATTTTGTTAACACTATTTATAAAAACTCCGGAGATATTCAGGAACTTTTCTTCTTTAACGATGCACTTGAAGTTACAGGTTCAAAAAATCAAAAAGACATAGAAAATAAAATAAATATTTCGACTATGTTCCCACAGATTGACTTTTCTGCAAAAAATTCAAAAGATAACACTTATTATTCAACAAAGGATGGAGAATATGTAGTTGCCCCAATTCCTGAAATTGGATGGAATATTCTTATTGGATTCCCTAAAAGAGGCTTTAATAACTCTTCCTCAAACTTTGTAGCAATTGGGCTTGTTCTTATTGTTGTCTTTATTCTTTTAATGTTCCAGTTTTTTATTTGGAATATTATTAAGCGCATTAAAAAGGTTCTTAAATATATTGATGAATATGGAAAAGCTATTTCAGAAGGAAATGCCGATTTAAGTAAAAAAATCCCTGTTAAGTCTAAAGATGAAATTGGACAAATGGCAGAAGGTTTTAATGGATTTATTGAAAAACTTCGTGAAATTGTAGGAGATATGAAAACTTCCGAAGCTGTATTAAATGAAGCAGGGGTTACTCTTAACGAAATTACAATAAACACATTGGATAATGTAAATAGAATTTCTGATGATATTTCTCTTTTCCAAAATCAGATTTCTTCTCAAGCTGAAAGTGTTAACGATACAGTTTCATCAATTACTTCTATTAACGATAATATGAGTTCCCTTTCTTCTCTTATTCAGGTTCAGAATGATGCTGTAAGAGAATCTTCAAGTACAATTGATCAGATGCTTCAGAATATTCTTTCGGTTAATAGTTCGGTTGCAGAAATGGCTTCTTCTTTTGATGATCTTATTAATATTACAAAAAAAGGTAGCGAAACTCAGATTGAAGTAAACGAAAAGATTAAAATTATTGAAAATGATTCTGTAATGCTTTCAGAAGCCAATGCTGCTATTGCTTCTATTGCGGAACAGACTAATCTTTTGGCTATGAATGCTGCTATTGAAGCTGCCCATGCAGGTGAAGCTGGTAAAGGTTTCTCTGTTGTTGCTGATGAAATTCGTAAACTTTCCGAAACTTCTACAGAAGAATCAAATAAAATTGGACAGCAGCTTTCTCATATTCGTGAATCTATACAGTCAGTTGTAGAATCCAGTGAAGAATCTATGCTTGCTTTTGGAAATGTTCTTAAGCGTATTAATACAACAGATGCTGTAGTTCGTAACATTAGTGAAGCTATGAATGTTCAACAGTCATCATCTGGAACTGTTAGTGAATATCTTTCAAAAATGGAAAGCTCTTCTGCTGAAGTTCGTAGAGCTTCGGAATCTATGACCCAGCATACAGAAAATATTACTACTATTGTCGGAAATCTTTCGGCTGCTACAGAAAAATCAAAAGAATCTGTTTTGGAAATGGAAAGAGACCTTAGTAATATTAAGAATGGTGGAGAAATGCTTAAAGAAATTTCCAATAATGTGGATAGTTCAATACAACGAATCAGCGGTCAGATTGGAACTTTCTCTGTTTAAGATTAAATATTCCAGCAGAGTTTATAAAACTATAAATATTTTTTTTAGTTCTTTTCCTTATAACGATAAGGATTCTTACATTGGGGAACGGGAAGCTGCATCAGATTATCAGATTGTAACTAACTTTATTGTAAATCCTGGATATTATGACAATGTTCCAGAAGATAACAAAAAAGGTTATGACCGTTATGACAAACTTTATGAAATTCTTCAGGAATGCGATTCTGTTGTAGAAAATGAAGAAGATGCAATGGATAAACTTTCTACTGTTGGTCGCCGTGGATGGAAAGTTCAGGGTGACAGCAATGCAATTACAGTTCATAGTGTAATTTACAACCTTACAGATAAAACTGCCTTATGGATTCCAAATGAACACTATGGTGAAAAGGAATATATTTTTAAGTTTAGTGTAAAATAAATCTACAAATATAATCTATGTATAAAAAAGACTGTCTGTTTTACGAGGCAGTCTTTTTTGTATGAATTAGTATTTTAACGGATTATCTATCCATGCCTCGATAAATCTCGGCTCTGGCTGGTTGTAAGTTAATCCTAAATCAATCCTATTCGGATTGATTTTTAACGGATTATCTATCCATGCCATCCATAGTCTGAATAGATCCATCAGGGTTGAATGTTAATTCACGGAATTTAACATTTCGTTTCTGATTTACACCATTTGAACGTTCACAGTCATGGTAGAAGAGGTACCATTTTCCATGATATTCAAGAATTGAGTGGTGTGTTGTCCAACCTAAAACTGGAGTTAAGATTGTTCCGCCGTATGTATATGGTCCGTAAACATTCTTTGATGTAGCATATGCCAACAAGTGAGTTGTACCTGTTGAATATGTGAAGTAGTATGTGTCGCCTTTCTTGAACAACCATGGGTCTTCAAAGTAGCGGCGTTCTTCATCTCCACCTGTAAGTGGTTTTCCGTTTTCATCAACAATAACTAAATCGCGAACTTCTTCTGCCAATTCAGTCATGTTGTCTTTCATTAAAGCAATTTTTGGAGTACAAGCTGGTTCATCACCTTTTGGTTCTTTGTTATCTGCTGACCATACATTGTTTCTGTACTGATCAAGCTGTCCACCCCAGATTCCACCGAATGTAAGGTAGTATTTTTTATCTGTATCTTTGAACAAACATGGGTCAATTGAGTATGTTCCCTGAATATAGTTTGGTTCTGCTTTGAAAGGACCTGCTGGGTTGTCACCAATTGCAACACCTACACGGAACATGCCTTGTTTGTCGCGAGCTGGGAATACAAAGTAGTATTTTCCGTCTTTTTCTTCACAGTCTGGAGCCCAAACCTGTTTTGAAGCCCATGGAATGTCTTTAAGTGTAAGTACACAACCACAGTCTTTTGGTAATGTGTTTTCGTCTGCCATTTCGTAAACATGGTAGTCAATCATGTCGTACTGATCACCATTGTCATTATTTTCAACATCTTTGTCTTCGTCGTGTGATGGATAAATGTAGATTTTGTCATTGAAAACATGTGCAGAAGGATCTGCAGTGTATAGATCATTTACGAGAGGTTTTTTCTGAATCATGATATCTCCTTTATTTAAATACGAATTATCGTTCTTATATTGTAACTTGTTTTTGTTAAATTTTATATAAGAAAATTCACTTATGAGAATAATTGTTGTTATTCCTGCGGCAATAATGAGGACTTTGGGATTCTTTCTAATCATTTAGTCTTACAGATCCTGGGCAAGTGCATTCAGCGTTTCGGGCAGCGCACCAGGTTCCTTCTTTTAGTGCTGATTCAAAATCTCCTGAAATTGAAAGTTCGTGCAGGAATCCGGCATTAAAGCTGTCTCCACAGGCGGTTGTATTTACCGGCTGAACTTTTTCTACCGGGCATTCATAGAAACGGCCTTTATTTGCGGCAAATGTGGGGTCTGTCCCTCTTGTTATTACCACCATGTTATTGTACTTTGCGCTGGTGTTGATTATGTGTTCTTTAAGCAATGAATCTGAAAGGGTCTGTCCCCCGTTGAAGGTTGCTTCGTATTCTTCCTGATTGATTTTTATGATTGAAGGAGTGCAAACTTCCAGTGTTCCAAGTAAATCTTTTCCGTGGTAATCGGCAAGGAAAACAAGTCCTTCGTCTAAGCACATTTTTGCAATTCTTCCGTAAAGATCTTCGGCCCAGAAGGCAGGACGGCTTCCGGCTAAAAGTACATAATCTGCATAAGGGAGTTTTGAACGGATTGTCTTGAAGAAGGCTTTTTCGGCTTTCTGGTATTCGGCCTCTGTCATTGTAATTGCAGGTTCTCCAACTACCAGTTCTGTTGTTGTATGATTTGTTCTATCTAAAAGGGTGCAGCATTCCCGGGTAAAGCCTGGAATTGTAATGTAATCTATATACATGTTATCTCTTAGTGCCAGTTCATCAAAAAGGCTGGCATTTTTTTCGCCTAAGGGACAGATTGAAATTGTAGATTCTGGATGAATCTGGGTAAGGATTCTTGCGGTATTGATTGCTTTTCCCGATGCATCAAGACGGTATTTGGTTGAACGGTTTACTTTTGTAAGTTCTACGGAATTAAATTCTATTGTCTTTTGAATTGTTGAACTAAGACATATACATAAAAAATTAGCCATAGACTAATAATAGCACAAGGGTAAAAATGGGCAAGGGGGAAATGGGGGACAGACCTCAAATTATATTTTCAAAACTATGCAAATAGTTTATACTTCAATCAATAAATATAAATTTATATGAGGTAATCCATGGCAGATACTTTGATTGGTAAATACCGAGCATTTTTTGAAGAATTGATGAAGCACTCTCGTAGTGAAGCAAAAATTGATGAAAACTGTGTTTATCAGGAAGTAAACCCAGAAAACAGAAAACATCTTTCGGTTTTGATGGATGGTAATTTTTTACCAGGTTCTGGGCTGTATAATATTGAAATTTTCAAGAGTTTTTATGATCAGGTTGTAAATGAAGGTAAATCTGGCGTTATTATGATGGAACATTTTTCTAATGCCGACCTTCCAAATATTCTTTATCTTCTTGAGACTTCTGGTTTAGACTGGGCAAAAGATATGGTAAACCGTATTGTTCCTATTGCCGGAATGAAATTGAACGAAGCCAGTGCTGGTGTTCGTGCTTTCTCTGAATCCTTTACTCGTATTGTTGTTTATCCAACTCGTGGTCGCGATGCAATGAAAGCAAGTGGCGCATCTGATGAAGAAATTGCTGCAGAAGAAGAAAGAGCAAAGAAAATCAACTTTGCTGCCATGAGAGCAATGGACGGCTGTAAAAAACGCGGTCAGATTATTCTTGTTTTCCCAAGTGGTACTCGTTATCGTCCTGGAAAACCTGAAACAAAACGCGGTTTAAGAGAAATCGACAGCTACTTAAGACTTTTTGATATTATGCTTCCTGTTGCAAATAACGGAACATGGCTTACTATCAATCCAGAAAATCCTGATGATATGCTTGCTGATATTGTTGCTCCTGCTGTTTGTAAACTTACTGCCTGTGATATCGTAAACTGTAAGGAATTCCGCAAGAATGTTTTAGCTAATATTCCAGAAGGTGTTGAAGATCCTAAACAGTATACTGTTGATTCTGTAATGGCAATTATGGAAAAGAAACACGACGAAGTTGAAGCTGAATCTAACAAATAATTAAACAAAAGGAAATACAAATGAAAATTACAGAACTTACAAAAGAATTATCTAGCACATCTTATCCTGGAAGAGGAATTATTGCAGGAAAAAGTGCTGATGGAAAATATGCTGTTTCTGCTTACTGGACAATGGGCCGTTCTGCAGGAAGCCGCAACCGTGTTTTTGTTACTGAAACTGAAGATGGAACTGAAGTAATCCGTACAAAAGCTTTTGATCCAAGCCTTATTGCAGGAGATCCAAGCTTAATCATCTATGCTGCAGTTCGTCAGTTGGGAAATCAGACTATCGTAACAAACGGTGACCAGACAGATACTATCTATGACGGTCTTAAAAATGGTTTGACTTTTGAACAGTCTCTCCGTTCAAGAAAATACGAACACGATGCTCCAAACTACACACCTCGTATTTCTTCACTTTTGACTGTTGATTCTGGAAAATACGAATATGCTCTTTCTATTTTGAAAAGTGACAGTGGAAATCCTGATAACAACCTTCGTTTTACATATACTTACGACAATCCTGTTGCAGGGGAAGGTCATTACATTCACACTTACATGGGAGACGGAAATCCTCTTCCAAGTTTTGAAGGTGAACCTGTAAAATTGAACATTGCTGGAAACATTGATGAATTTACAAATTCAATATGGTCTTCTTTGAACGAAGATAATAAGGTTTCTTTGTTTGTTCGTTTTATTGATCTTGCTACTGGTAAATACGAAACAAGAATCATCAACAAAAACAAATAATTAATTTAGAGGGGGAGAAGCATGAAGCGTATCTGGAATATAATTTTATTGGATTTTTTATGGCTTTTATGTTCTCTCCCTTTAATTTCGATTGGTGCTTCAACCTGTGCCGCTTACTATGTAGGATTAAAGCTGGCAGATGGTGAAGAAATCAATATTGCAAAAACTTTCTTCAAAGGTTTTAAAGACAATTTTGTTCAGGGAACTATTTTCTGGATTATTGATGCTGTTTTACTGTGCGGGGCTTATTACCTCTGGTTCTACAGTCAGGCAGATTTTTCTTTAGTCAAAATGGCCCTTCTTATTGGTGGAACTGTTCTGGTTCTTATCCTTACAGTTTATACTTATCCTTTAATTGCCCGCTATAAAAACTCCCTTTTTAATATTCTTCGGAATGCTTTTGGACTTGGACTGTTGTATCTTGTTCAGACTCTGATTATCTGTGCTGTTCTTGCAGGGTTTGCTTATTTTATCCATTCCAACTTATGGTTTGCCATTCCAACTGTTCTTGTAGTTCCTGTTGTTCTTATCGTTGCTATTTCAAAGCTTGCGAGAATCATGTTTCAAAAAATCGAAAATAATGAAGTGATTTCTACTCCTGTCCAGGAAGAGGAATCTGCCGAAGCTTCTGAATCTGAAACTGAATCTGAATCGGTTGAAGAAGAAACTGATGCTTCTGATTCCAATGATGCATAATTGAAAATAATCAAATTTTAAGATACTATTACCCATATGAAAGAACTCGAACTTAAATATGGATGTAATCCTAATCAGAAACCTGCAAGGGTTTTTATGGAAAATGGCGATCTTCCTATTACTGTTGTAAACGGAAGACCAGGTTATATTAACTTGCTCGATGCTTTGAACGGCTGGCAGTTAGTAAAAGAATTGAAAGAAGCTACAGGTCTTCCTGCTGCTACATCTTTCAAACATGTTTCTCCTGCAGGTGCTGCAGTTGGACTTCCACTTTCTGATACTCTCAAAAAAATCTATTTTACAGACAATGTTGAACTCACACCTTTAGCTTGTGCTTATGCGCGCGCTCGTGGTGCTGACCGTATGTCTAGTTTTGGTGATTTTATTTCTCTTTCAGATGAATGTGATGAAGCTACAGCTCTCTTGATTAAAAAAGAAGTTTCTGACGGTGTAATTGCACCTTCTTATTCTGCAAAAGCTTTGGAAATCTTAAAAGCAAAGAAAAACGGAAACTACTGTGTAATTCAGATTGATCCAAACTATGTTCCAGCTGATACAGAAGTAAAACAGGTTTTTGGTGTTACATTTGAACAGGGACACAACTTCCTTAAAATCGATGAAAAATCTGCTCTTTCAAATATCGTTACAAAAAACAAGACAATGTCTGAAGAAGACAAGAGAAACCTTCTTATTTCTCTCATCGTTCTTAAATATACACAGTCTAACTCAGTTTGTTTCGTAAAAGACGGACAGGCAATTGGTATTGGTGCTGGACAGCAGTCACGCGTTCACTGTACTCGCCTTGCTGGTCAGAAAGCTGATAACTGGTGGTTACGCCAGAGCCCACAGGTTTTGGGTCTTCAGTTTGTAGACGGAATTAAACGCGCAGACCGTGATAATGCTATTGATGTTTACATTGGTGAAGAATACATGGATGTTCTTGCTGAAGGAAAATGGCAGAACATCTTCAAAGTAAAACCTGCTGTATTCACTCGTGAAGAAAAAGCTGCATGGATTGCACAGAACAACAATGTTGCTCTTGGTTCAGATGCTTTCTTCCCATTTGGTGATAACATTGACCGTGCTAAAAAATCTGGTGTAACAGTAATTGCTCAGCCAGGTGGATCAGTTCGCGACGACTTAGTAATCGAAGCAGCCGACGGCTACGGAATGTGCATGGCATTTAATGGAATCAGACTTTTCCACCACTAATTTGCATAGCAAATTAGTGACGCGAGCTGGTAGTAGTTGACGGTTAAGTTTTAATGCGAAGGCTCGCGCCACCACTAAGTTATAAAAGGGGCTTTTATTCAAGTCCCTTTTTTTGTTGCTATTTCAATATACAATATGACAAAAAGTGTCAAAATGTATTGTATAAAATCAGGTTTTGTTTTAATCTTCCTCTTAAGAGGTATTAAAATGAAAACAAATAAATCATTATTATTCGTTTTTGCATTATTCTTCTTTGTATTCGCTTCTTGTAATCATAATGCAAATAAAAATCCAGCAACAGCTAACGACAAAACACAGGCTGTTTCAACTTATACAATTGCATCTACAGAAACAACAGAAGATGAAAATCCTGTTGTAAAAAATGTAATCAACTACACAAGTATTGACTGTGCAGGAAATCCTGTAACACTTTCTGGTTATTTTGAATATTCAGCAGATTCAGAAATCAATCAGATTATTCTTATGGAACATGGAACAATCACTTTTAACACACAGGCTCCATCTGTTGCAAAATCTAACCAGAATGTACTTGCATCTAAAGCTAAAGGTCGTGTTGTAATTTGTCCTGACTATCTTGGATATGGTTCAACTGTTGATAAGGTTCACCCATATATGAATCAGGAACTTACAGCAATCAACTCTATCGATATGGAACTTGCTGTTTTGAAATATTTTGCTGATAACGAAATTGCTGTAAAAGATTCTCACTACACTGTAGTAGCTGGTTACTCACAGGGTGGTTCTTCTGCACTTGCAGTTCATAAATACATGGAAAATAATCTTTCTGCAGAAAAGAAAGCTTTGATTAATTTGAACCGTTCTTTCTGTGGTGGTACTCCTGCTGATTTAAAAGCAACAATGGATGTTTATTTTAATGCTTCTACTACTAATGTGGGCTTAGTATTCTATGTAATTCAGGGTATGCTGGAAAGCTATCCAGAAGTATTTGAAGGTTATACTCTTCAGGATTTCTATACAGACAAAGTAAATGCCGAAACTGTAGCAGCTGGTTTTAATGCAAAAACTGAAGCAGGTGCATATTCTGCAATGATGGCTTTCCCTTCTGACAAGAGTGCTGTAAATATTCACGCAGAAGCTTTGCACAATCCAGAATCAGATTTGTACAAAAAATTTGTTGGTTGTCTTGTTAAGAATGATCTTACTGACTGGGAACCAAAACATCCAATCAATTTCTATCATTCAACAACAGATGATACTGTTCCTATCGAAAATTACTATG
>JAZQOB010000108.1:0-5820 GCA_045627625.1 Treponema sp. | reverse complement strand
TATGACCAGAATTTATTTGAAGCCATTCCAATCTGAGTAAGCTTTGCTTTTCCTTTTACAGTATATGCAGAGCCAATTTTTGCAGATAAAAGCTTGTCGCTATTTGAATAGATAGAAACAGGATAAGGTTCTGTAATTACAAGAGAACCAGGTGTTCCGTCTTTGTATACTTCAACAGTTCCGCGGGCTTTATATGCAAGAGCTTCTGTCTTTTTTGTAATGGGATTCACATTCTCATCTACAGATTCAAGCTTTACATCAAAGCATACATCCTTGCCGTTAATGTTTTCTTCAACAAATTTTTTCATTGCAAGATCACTCATAGATTTTGAAGCAACATTAACAAAGGAAGGACTGGTTACAATCTTTGTATATTCATCTTCGCTATTACCAGATTTCTGAATTGCTTCAATTCTGCTATTGATTTCTGTTTTCATCTGTGCAGCATACTGATTCACAACATTTGCAGAAGTTTTCATTACTTTAGCGGTACCTAATTTGTTCCCGCTTTTATCACAGGCATATGAAACAACGTCTGAAAGTTCAACAGTAAAATCATTTTCATTATTTGAAACTTTACATACAAAATCATAACGGCTTGTTCCTAGAAGCTTTACAACAAATCCGCCAGTAAATACATATTCTTCGGCAGTTGTATCAATTGAACTAAAGTTCCCGTCATAGATTTTCCATGTTGACGATTCTTTTGTAGCAAAATCATAAACCCCAGCAAGAAAATCTTTAGCTGGTGTTCCGGCGAACATTGCAGCATTAACCAATAATGCTACAATAATTAATAATGTTTTTTTCATTTCTAAATCTCCTTACCACTGTGTGTGCCAAATTTCCAAAATTTTTCCAGCATCTTTTTTCAATTCTTTTTTGAAACGGATGCTTTCGCTAATATAAGATATAAGCTTTCCAATTAAAGTAAAAAGAATTACAACAGCAATTACTCCAAGAATGCCAAGAAGGATCCAACTGAAGTTTTCAAAACAGAAGAAGATAACAGCAATTGCCGCAAAAAGAACCATTTCTTCACAAAGCAAACCAATAAAACTAAACAGGAAAATAAACATAATTTAGGACCTCACTATTTTCAAATAAAGTCATTGATCTTTTATTAAAGTCAAATGAAAGATTATGTTATAATGTTAGTATTAAATGTTTTGCTTGTAACTAAGGCTTAAATTTACATTTTTTGAAATAGATATATATGCGAAATTTTTACTATTTACCTATTGTTGATAAAGAAACTACCGGACAACATATTAAACAGCTTGCTGAAGAAAATGAAATTACATTCCAGCAGTTAAAGCACGAATTATACAATTATGATAACTTAAAAGACCCAGAATCCAGGGAATTATCTGATACGACTATATATGACTGGTTTGCCGGGAAATATTTACCAGAACTAAGTAAACTACTTAGACTTTCAAGTTTATTCAGAGTGATAGTTGAGGATATTATTGTATACAGATGTGAGTTTATAGAAGTTGGTGACAAAAAATCAAAATCAACTGAATCTGGAACTAAAATACATTCGTTATGTAAAAATCTTTATTTTCCAGAGGAAAATCTAACAATAGAAGAATTACAAAAAAAATATGCCTCAAGCTTTGAAGACTTAATATACAAAAATAAAAAATATGCTCATACAATCTATGAAGATGAATTTGATGAAGAATTTGCATCTTCTTTTTCTGATGCTGAAGATCGTCTTTTTCTATGTCCTGATTTCAATCCAGAAAATCTTAAGGATAATGTAATAAAAGCAATGAATGAACTATCCTACAATAATAAAATCTTTGAAACGTTATTCAATACATATCGACAGAGAATAAATGGATGGAAATCAAAATACATTAATCCTCAAAGTAATCTACCTGATAGTCAAAAAAAATTAGCTCCAATTCCTGTTACAGAAAATCTATTATCATTATTGAGAATGGCGAACGTAAAAGTTACTGAAGCGTGCTTCATTCAATTTAATGCGCAAAAAGATAAAGAATTTGATTTTGACCAGTTTGAATCAAATTATGAAAGAATACGAAATAAAACCTCTTTCGAAGAACTATACAATAAAGCTATTGAAGAAAGACGCGAAATCCTTCAACTATATTGGGAAGATCGTAAAGAAGAATATAATGAATATATCAAAGACTATGAAAAACAAACCATTGAAGAACTTGTTTACAGCTTAGATGATTCACTTCCTAAAACCATATTAGAGCAGAAGTTAAATCATGAAGTGTTTATAGAATTAGTTAAAAAATATGAAACAAAGATGGAAAGATACGATTATTCATCTGGAGTAGGCACCTATTCAATTGAAAATTACATCCTTGAAAGAGTAAAAACAGAAAAAGTCCTTAACGATGATGATTACAAGAAACTTGAAGAATATTTAATATATATGTTCCATTTCAAGGAAATTGATGATTACAATGATTATTTGAACAGTCTTCCAAAAGAAGAACGTGAAAGAATCATTTTTGGTGATGAAGTTTAATCTTAACCGGAAAGAATAGCCTCACATAACTTCGGAAGGCTTCCTTGAAAGGATTCTCTTCTTTGCCCTCTGTGTGGCACAGACTGTGAAGATGTCTATGTTCTGAAAGCCAGACTCTTTCAAAACTGTAACTATGGAAGTCATGGTTCGTCCCGTATCGTAATAGTCATCGAATATGATGAACCTCTGGTTTCTGTCATATTTCGAAAGGGTCTCGTCGGACGGAATATAGATATGATCAAACTTACGGCTCTTGTTCTTTTCATCTTCTGAAACAGGAGCCGTAGTGTCTTCAAGGATTCCTGAAAATAGCTTAAGCTCAACCTTCAGGTTCAGTTTTCCTGCCACCTGGAGAGCAATCTGCTCGACAGGCTGGATAACCCTTTCCTTTGTCGGAGGAACGGGAACCAGGACTCCGCCTGAAAGAAACTCCCGGACCAGACGGTAGTGTGTTATGTCAGAAACAAGAGGCACTATGACTGAGTAGTCATTTTCCACCCGGAGCCTATGAAGATAACGCCCGGCCTTTGTGAACTCGAATCTTCTGTGCCCCTGTTTTTCTATGATGTTCTTCATGGAAGAAACTGCGTAGCCTTTATTCCATGGGGAAGAGTTTTCAATAAGCCTTATCATCTTATCTTCCGTGACACTGCTTGTATTTCTTTCCGCTTCCGCACGGGCACGGATCATTGCGTCCGACCTTCGGAATAATCTTTAAATTTCCGAAAGGAGACTGATTCGCTGCAGGAATATCTGAAGGGCGTCTGCTTTCAGGAAGTTCCCTAGGAGTCCATCCATAGTTTCCCCACATGTGTGTCGAATTGTTGAGCCTCTGATAAAGGGAGAAAAATTCTTCGGCTTCTTTCCTTGAAAGCTTTTCCGTAAAATTGAAGCGTTCATTTATGTATTCGATAACGCGGGTAAGGATCATGCCTTTTTTCATGTAGTTCATTATGAATAAAAGGATTCCCTTTCCGTCATCTTCCCCTGCATGAGACACAAGAAAATCCTTCATCTTTTTATAATCAGGATTACGGTATTCAATCTCATAATAACTGTTTGCATCTTCCGTCTCTTCATCGATATTGTCACGGTAATCTTCCCAGATTTCATGAAACTCTTTTTCTGAAAAAATGAAGCGTGGTTTCCCGTTCCTCAGGGAAAGTACCCTTTCTTCCTCTCCCTGATGCATTGAAGGATGCATTATGAAATCTTCAGTAAAACTTATGAGGTTATCGCACATGAAGGCAGCATCCCTCATTACAAGAAGTGCAGTCTCCTCGTCTTCAAATTCATTCTCCGGAAATTCCCGGTTCCAGTACTTTACAAAAAGAGACGGAGGCACGACCCCGTAAAGGGAGACAAGGATCTGTTCGATGTCTATGACATTTTCGTATCGGCCATAAAGGCTGTCGTAACCTTCCTTCTCATTTTCCTTAAGAACCGACTGGACTTCGTCAGGAACAACAAGTGTATCAGTTCCGCTCTCTTCGTCTGCAAAATGAAAGACGAATCCTTTCTTGATAAGTGACATCATGACCTGAACCCAGAAGAAGCCCATCACCTGATCCTTCTCGTTTTCATCCGAAAGTTCATAGCGCGGAGCATTATTCATCACGGCCTTTACGGCATCATATTCAAGTCTTGTTACATATTCGAAGTAAAGCTTTGAGATATCAGGGACAAGGGCTTCCATGTGCCTTACGGCCCCCTCTTTTTTCGAGAAAGGTTTACGGCCCGACTGGACTGTAAGTTCATCAAGCTGCTTTTTTGACATGAGGGAAAGACACCCTTTCAGGGTGCTTACAGGCTTTTCATAAATAGTGAAGATGTTTTCATAAAGATACGGAATTCGTTCAAGGCTCATTATTTTCTCCGGAAAAACTTTACTTCTGGTATTCGTAAAGTTCGATTTCTACGACTTCCCGGTTAAATTTTCTGTTTCGTTTTACAGTTCCGTATACCCTGATTTTTTTTCCGGCGTTTTCCCTTAAGTCGTAATATTTTTCTTCATCAGTGGTTACCATAATCCAGTCATCTGTAGAACTGTCCTTGCAGTAAATCCCTGGATACGAGGTATCATCAATTACAAGATTCTTCTGAAAGACCTTGTCTCCTTCATGAAAGTCAGTGTAGTAAAAATCAAGCACGGTATATTCCGTGTAATCCTTCTTATTGATTCCTGCATCCTTTGCAAAAAGTAATCCTGAAAGAAGCAGGGCAGCAAACATTACAAAAAGCTTTTTCAAAATCCATCGTCTCCTTTTTTCCGTTTCATCCATTCTAAATCCTCAAATGGATAATGTAAAATTTTCATGTCATTATTTTTCTACATATATAATAAATTGTGTAATTTATACAATATTGCCCAATTTTTCCATATATTATATAATTGAAGAAGTATCTGCCTGCCCTAGAAGGAGATACCTTGAAAAGAAAATTTCTTATTGTTGCGTCCGTTGTGATAATGGGCGCATCCCGCCTGTCGGCTACAGGATATCCTGTATTCGACATCTCAGGCTGGCTTACAGCTTTGGACCAGCTTTATTCCCAGTACGACATGGTAATGAACACCGTTACCCAGATTGAAAACCAGTACCGCCAGATCCAGCAGGCAGTCGAACGTGCAAAGTCAATCGACTGGGAGAACATTCGCTTTGACGGAGATTTCGACATCCGTAACGACATCCGCGATGCCAACCGCAGGGTGAACACCCTTTTAAATCAGGCACGCAGAATCCAGGACACAATCACATCCCCTTCCATCAACTGCGGTAAAGGCCAGTATTCCCTTGCCGACCTCTGCGGTGCGGGTCAGGCTGACCGAAACTTCTTCACCGCTGTAGCAGACATGGGAGACTTCATGACAACAAACATGAGGACAACCATCGAGAACATCGAGGAGGGACTGACTGAAAAGCAGAGGATTGCAATATGGAAGAAGTACGGAATCCATCCGAAGAACTACCTTTTCGTCCAGCAGTCGGTTGCACAGATAAAGACCGGAGCTGCAAAGGTCATGGCAAAGGCAACGGATGAAGCTGTCGAACTCCAGGCCGAAGCAAAGATGGCAAAAACCAATGCCATCATCGAAGCTGCCTACTCCCAAATTGACAGTGACGGAAACATGACTCAGGGAGCCGTAAACGAAGCTTCCCTTTATCTTTCCCAGCAGATAATCGATGAGCTTGTTGAACTCCAGAGGGACATGAACGACATGGCAAGCCTTACTGCTTCAAAGATGATAGCAGAGGAAAACGAAAAGCAGGCCATGGCCGATGAAAAGGAAACCGTTGACCGGCAGC
>JAZQOB010000107.1:0-1705 GCA_045627625.1 Treponema sp. | reverse complement strand
TTATAGAAATGTAAGCAAAAAAGTGGCGGAGAGTTTGAAGAAACAGGTTGGAGATTTGGATTGCACCGAAGTTCAAGTAAAGGATGCCCAAGAAAAAATCGTTGGAATAATCAGAAGGTTGGAAGAGTCCGGTGAATTGATTATTGCAAGGGGATGGATTTCTGATTTTATTTATTAGAACAGTGTCTGTGACCTTGTAAAATTTTCTGTGTAAATGGCTGACAAAAAATGATACTCTATAAGGAGGAGTACGATGTTGGCCAAAACAAAAGAAAAAGATGTCATCGACCAGCTGTTGGATCAAATTGATTTTCACGGGATGACAGCGGAAGAACTAGCAGGAGAAAACGGTTTGCTCAAGAAACTGACAAGCCGTTTTTACTCAAAGGTTCTGGATGCCGAAATGGACGAGCACCTGGGCTACAAGAAAAATGACAATGCCGGAGACAATTCCGGTAACAGCCGAAACGGCTACACAAGAAAAACTGTCATCACTGATGACAATGACACGATAGAGGTTCAGGTTCCACGAGACAGGAACAGTACATTCGAACCTGTGATAATTCCAAAACATGAAAAACGAACTCCACTTTTCAATGATCAGATAATCTCGATGTATTCATTCGGAATGAGCACCCGTGACATTCAGCGTCATCTGCAGCAGGTTTACGGAGTTGAAGTCTCGCCCGAAACAATCTCGAACATCACCGAATCTGTCATGGCAGATGTCCGTGAATGGCAGAACCGGCCTCTTGAAAAATCATATCCGATTCTGTTTCTTGATGCCCTTCGCATTAATTCCCGCCAGGACGGAAAGAACGTCAACAAGGCTCTATATGTGGCCCTTGCAATCAACTGGGAAGGCAGAAAAGAGGTTCTTGGACTCTGGCTTGCCGATACGGAAGGCGCAAAGTTCTGGATGAGCGTTCTGACCGACATCAAAAACCGTGGAACAGAGGATATCCTCATCGCCTGCATGGATGGGCTCACCGGTTTTCCTGATGCCGTAAAGGCTGTTTTTCCCGACACCCACATTCAGCACTGCATCGTCCACATGATCCGCAATTCCACGAAGTTTGTTTCCTACAAGGATTTGAAGGCAGTCTGCCGTGACCTGAAGGAAGTCTATTCTGCAATCAATGCCGAAAGCGGACACGAAGCTCTGGAAGAATTCGGCAAGAAATGGAATGACAAGTATCCGATGATTCAGGCCTCATGGGAACGAAACTGGAATGACCTTACCGAATTCTTTAATTATCCCAAAGACATCCGTAAGGCCATTTACACAACAAATGCCATTGAATCCCTGAATTTCAGTCTGAGGAAAGTTACCAGAAACAAATCTAGTTTTCCAGATGACGATTCGATATACAAGGTAATGTACCTGGCAATAAAAAATGCCAGCACCCGATGGACGTTGTCCATAAAGGACTGGGCACTGGCGGTTAACCAATTTGCGATTCTTTTTGACGGGCGTGTTCCCGTTTTTAATTAAACCTTGCCATTTACACAGAATTTATGACAGGGTCTAACAAAGGTTCGTAGCCGACAGGCAGTCAAGCTGCCTGCGGTACAACCAATTGTTATGTGGATTGCCAGTGGCAACGATAAGGTAAAAAAAGTATGAAAAAAATATTAATTTCTTTGATTTTGTTTTTATGTATTTGTAATTGTTTTGCTCAGAAGTTTGATGAAAGCGAAAGAT
>JAZQOB010000106.1:0-5301 GCA_045627625.1 Treponema sp. | reverse complement strand
CACTACTTTGGTATGATTAAGCCTCGTGTTCAGGCATTCATGAAAGATTTGAATGAAGAACTCTGGAAGCTTGGTATTCTTGCTAAAACAGAACATAACGAAGTTGCTCCAGCTCAGCAGGAATTGGCTCCAATCTTCGGTACAACAAACCTTGCTTGTGATCACAACCAGATTACAATGGAAATGATGCGTAAAGTTGCAAGCCGCCATGGAATGGTTTGTTTGCTTCACGAAAAACCATTTGCAGGTGTAAACGGTTCTGGTAAACACAACAACTGGTCAATTTCAACAAATACAGGTAAAAACTTGCTTGATCCAGGTGCAACACCTTTCCAGAACGCTCAGTTCCTCTTGTTCTTGAGCGCTGTAATTAAAGCAGTTGATGATTAACAGGACTTGCTTCGTATTTCGGTAGCATCTGCCGGAAACGATCATCGTCTTGGAGCAAACGAAGCTCCTCCAGCAATCATCTCTATCTTCCTCGGAGATGAACTTACTGCAATCCTCGAAGCACTCGAACAGGGTGTTGCTTACGGTGGAAAGGGTAAAGAAAAAATGCAGATTGGTGTAACTGTTCTTCCTGATTTCAACAAGGATACAACAGACCGTAACCGTACTTCACCATTTGCTTTCACTGGAAACAAGTTCGAATTCCGTTCACTTGGTTCTAATGATTCAATTGCTTGCTGTAACATCATGTTGAACACAGCTGTTGCAGAAGTTTTGAGCCAGTTTGCAGATCAGCTCGAAGGTGCTAAAGATCTTTCTAAAGCTGTTCATGACCTGGTACTTAAGACAATCAAAGAACACAAGAGAATCATTTTCAACGGAAACGGTTACTCTGATGAATGGGTCAAAGAAGCTGCAAAACGCGGTTTGATGAACCTTAAGACAACACCTGAAGCACTTGCTCACCTCTGTGACAAGAAAAATGCTGATGTCCTTAAGAAACACGGTATCTTCAGTGATGTTGAACTTAAATCTCGTTATGAAATCTATAACGAAAACTATGCTAAGATCATCAACATTGAAGCTTTGACAATGATTGATATGACACGCAAACTTTATCTTCCAGTTGCTGCTGCTTATGGTAAAGAACTTGCAGATTCTGCAGCTGTTAAGAAAGGTCTTGATGTTGATGTAACATATGAATCAGATATTGCTAAGGCACTTGGAAAACTTACAGCAGGCATCTATTCAAAAGTACAGAGCCTTGAAAAAGCAGTTATCGATGTTAAGTCAGTTGAAGCTGCAGACGAAGCTGCTGTTCAGTACAAGGATAAGGTTATTTCAGCAATGAACGAACTTAGAGCAAGCGTTGATGAACTCGAAGGTCTTGTTCCATCTTGTGAATGGCCTGTTCCAAGTTACGGTGATCTTTTGTTCAGCGTAAGATAATAAATATATTGTAGCTAAAAATTAAAATCATTAATAAAGGCAATGGCGCCGATTTCTGGTAAGTATTCAAACTGGAGTCGGTGCCGTTTTTTTGTGTACAGGAGGTTATTATGGACACAGAAAGCATTATGCAGATTGCTCAGGGTGCTGCTCAGACTGAAGCATACGCAATCTGGTTTTTAATTGGTGCCGCACTCGTATTCTTTATGCAGTGTGGTTTCGCAATGGTAGAAACAGGTTTTACTCGCGCAAAAAACGCTGGTAACATTATTATGAAGAACTTGATGGACTTCTGTATCGGTACACCAATGTTCATGTTCCTTGGTTTTGGCTTAATGATGAGCGAAAACTATTTCTTTGGTTTAATCGGATGTCCTAACTTACAGCTTTTCACAAGCTTTGCTGATATTGACTGGTCAAGCTTTGTATTCAACTTAGTATTCTGTGCTACAGCCGCAACAATCGTTTCTGGTTCAATGGCAGAAAGAACTAAGTTCTCTGCATACTGTATTTATTCTGCAGTAATTTCTGCAGTTGTATATCCAATCGAAGCTGGATGGGTTTGGAACTCAGAAGGTTGGCTTGCACAGATGGGATTCATTGATTTTGCTGGTTCTGCTGCTATTCACTCAGTTGGTGGTGTTGCTGCTTTAATCGGTGCAATGTTCCTCGGTCCTCGTATTGGAAAGTATGAACGCAACAAGGAAGGAAAGGTAACAAAGGTAAACGCTATTCCTGGTCACTCTTTGACACTTGGTGCTCTTGGTACATTCATCCTTTGGTTCGGATGGTATGGATTCAACGGTGCTGCATGTACACAGTTGCTTGGAATCGGTGGTTTGGCTGCTGTATTCACAACAACAACAATTGCTCCTGCAGTTGCTTCTGTAACAACAATGATCTTTACATGGATTAAGAACGGTAAGCCTGATGTTTCAATGACATTGAACGCTTCTTTGGCAGGTCTTGTTGCAATTACAGCTCCTTGTGCTTGCTGTGATGCTCTTGGTGCTACAATCATTGGTATCGTTGCAGGTTTCTTAGTAGTAATCGTAGTAGAATTTATCGATCTTAAGTGTCATATCGATGACCCAGTTGGTGCTGTTGCAGTTCACTTGGCAAACGGTATTTGGGGTACAATCGCTTGTGGTTTGTTCAGTGTAGATACAGGTTTATTCTACGGACATGGTTGGAGCCAGCTTGGTGTTCAGTGTCTTGGTGAAGGTGCAATCCTTCTCTGGACTGCAGTTTGTATGATTATTACATTTGCTGCAATCAAGAAGTTCCACGGATTAAGAGCAAGCAAGGAAGAAGAAATTGTTGGTCTTGATAAGCTCGAACATGGTATTGATTCTTCTTATGCAGACTTTATGGTTGCTCCACAGGTAATGACAGAAGGTGCTCCAGCTTCAGCAGCTGCTCCAGTTCCTGTAGAAAAAGCAATTCCAGTTGCTAAGGCTTCTTCTAGACCTGATGCTAAGTTCCATATGGTTACAATCATTACACGCCAGAGCAAGTTCGACGAACTCAAGAGTGCAATGAACGATATCAATGTAACTGGTATGACAGTAACAAATGTTCTTGGTTGTGGTGTTCAGCATGGTAGCACAGCTAAGTATCGTGGTGCTGATATCAACATGACACTTCTTCCAAAGGTTAAGGTTGATATTGTAGTATCTGAAGTTCCAGTAGATTTAGTAGTTACAGCTGCTAAGGAAGTTCTTTATACAGGAAACATTGGTGACGGTAAGATTTTCGTATATGATGTAGAAAATGTCATCAAGGTAAGAACTGGTGAAGAAGGCTATGAAGCATTACAGGATTAGCCTGAAATTATAATGGGGGAGGGCTCCCCCTCGCTTCAAAAAAAGAGTGGTTTTAAAAAACCACTCTTTTTTTTTCGCTACCCCCTCTGCGGGGTTCAGACGCCAGCCCGCAACGCCTGGCTTATGGAGGCTGGGAAAATAAATTTTAAAGTTTTACTTTAATGACATTATTTACAAAAAGTATTATAGTTTCATGTAACAATTCAATTTAAGCGTCCCGCAGGTTTTAAGGGCGCAAGAATTCAAATAGAGCCGTTGGCTTTCATTAATCTTTATTCAGGAGGATCGCAGATGATTCTAGGCATTACAAAAGCAGTTGAACAGACAGTTTATGTAATTAAGTCAGTCGTTGAACATATTTCACAGCATATCGAAGTCATCATTAGTGTACTTTGCGATTCTTTGGTGAATATGGATTTTAATGGAACTGACAGCAGGGTCCCAGCTTTAGTGAATGGGGACCATAGAATTTTTGTGTTATGGAGAAACCTATGGAGACAATCAGAACTTTCTTAAAACCAGTATTAGATTTACAGGCAACTGGTGAAAAAATCAGACAATTACGAATAAATAATGGATTTTCAGTAAAGGAATTGCAGCAGGTATTTGGCTTTGAATATCCTCAGGCAATTTACGCATGGGAGCAGGGAAAAAATGCTCCAAGTATTGATAATCTTTTAATTCTTTCACGATTATTCAAAGTATCGATGGAAGATCTTGTTGAAATTAATTTAATTGAATTTGATGCTAATTGTTCTGCTCGTGCTGCTGCATGTATGAACGAAGAAGATAGAACCTGCGATATCTGTAGATTCAAAAAGAGTGCATAAAACTTTTAGTTTACATTATTGACAAACTAGGGTAAAAATCACTAAAATAAATTAATAACGGCAAAGAGGTCGTAGATATTATTCTTATTTCTTTTGAAATAGGGATTGTGTCTACGACCTCTTTTTTTATTTTTTTGAATAGGAGGCATGTAAATCCTAAAAAATTGGAAATAGGTAAATCCTAAAGAAATGCTCCAAGTTTTCGCATTTCTTTTTAACGGATTTTCTATAGACCGCATGAACGGTTGTAGGTTCAAACCTAAAATTGCTTCACAGCGGTTCAGCAATTTTTTAACGGTTTTTACGATTAGAGTATGTGTGGATTCGTAGGTGCTTTTGATCTCAACTCAGGTAGTCAGCCAATTAATGAAGGCTTAAAGGAAGAATTACGCAATCAGGTACTGGAAATGTCTAAAAAGATTAGACATCGTGGTCCAGATTGGAGCGGAGTTTATACTGGTAATAATGCAATCCTTAGTCATGAACGTCTTTCAATTGTAGACCCTCTTTCGGGAAAACAGCCATTGGTAAGTGATGATGGGAAAATCATTCTTGCAGCAAATGGTGAAATTTATAACCATAAAGAAATTCGTAAACAGTTTGAAGGTAAATATGCTTTCCAGACTGGATCTGACTGTGAAGCAATTATTCCTTTATATAAAAAATATCGCGAAAGCGGAAAGTTTGCAGAAATGATTGAAGAACTTTCTGGTATTTTTGCTTTTGCTTTGTATGATAGCGAAAACGATACTTATTTAATCAGCCGTGACGAAATTGGTGTAATTCCACTTTATCAGGGTTGGGATAAACAGGGCCGATACTATGTTGGTTCTGAATTGAAGTCTCTTGAAGGGGAATGCATGACTATTGAAGAATTCCCTAACGGTTCCTATTTCTATTCTAAAGATGAAAAACCAACAAAATGGTACAAACGCGATTGGGAATCTTACGATGCAGTTAAAGCTTCTCCAAAAGCAACTGATGACAAAGGTGAAATTATTAACCCTGCTGTTATTGAAAAAGTTCGTAACGGATTGGAATCAGCTGTAAAAGCTCAGTTGATGTCGGATGTTCCATACGGGGTATTGCTTTCTGGTGGTTTGGATTCTTCTGTTATTGCTGCAATTACTCAGAAATTCTCTAAAAAACGTGTTGAATCTGACTCAAAAGAAGCTGCATGGTGGCCACAGTTGCACAGTTTCGCTGTAGGTTTGGAAGGTTCTCCAGACTTAATCGCCGCACAGAAA
>JAZQOB010000105.1:0-15842 GCA_045627625.1 Treponema sp. | reverse complement strand
CATGTTCATGGTCACAAACCGAATACCACTTACCATTGATAAGTTCCTTGTGCCACTTAAAGTTGTTTTTCACTTTTATTCTCCAAATAAAACCTGTGCCAACTTTCCATCAAACTACGAATATTGTCTTTTCCAACAATGTTAGAACTCTGAATATCGAATTCAGGAATATCAAGATTTCTATCCTGGCAATATTGAACCAGAAACTTAGCACAGTCATAACCCGTTTTTTCTTCTCCCAGGTCATGATCAAAACAGACAATATCAGGAAGCCCCTTTTCATTCAAAAATGAACAGAATTCCTGATAATTCTTCACCCATGAAATAATATAGTCACCTTTTATGTAATCGTCAGGTTTTCTGAAGTCATCCAACCATAAAAGTTTTTTCACAAAAATCACCTACATAATTGATAATAAGCAATCTTCTCTATCAAATGATGATAGTTAGATAATAATTTAAAAATTTCTTTCGCTTGGACTCGAACCAGGACTAAAAGCACCAAAAGCTCTTGTGCTACCTTTACACCACGAAAGATTCGGAATAGCAGGAATTGAACCCGCACCACTTGTCCCCAAAACAAGTACGCTACCATTACGCTACATTCCGTAAACTGGGTACGGTAAGAATCGAACTTACAACGACACGGATATGAGCCGTGCATTCTAACCATTGAATTACATACCCAAAATCTAGGACATATTGGACTCGAACCAATGACCTGGCGATTAGAAGTCGCCTGCTCTAATTCCAGCTGAGCTAATATCCTGTGATGTTCCGTCTGAGAGTCGAACTCAGAATCCTTTCGGAAACTGCTTTTGAGACAGCAGCGTTTACCAGTTTCGCCAACGGAACAAAATAGTACTTCTGATGAGACTCGAACTCATAATCCTCTAGGGCATCTGGTCCTTAGCCAGACGTGTATTCCATTCCACCACAGAAGCATGATACTCAAGGTGGGACTTGAACCCACATACCACAAGGCAACTGATCCTAAGTCAGCCGTGTCTCCCATTGCACCACTTGAGCATAATTTCTTTACTCTGAGAGGGACTTGCACCCTCAATCCATCCAGGCAACTGGGCTTAAACCAGTCGTGTATTCTAAATTCCACCACCAGAGCATATTTTCGTGGAAGGATGGAATCGAACCATCGACATGCAGATTTTCAGTCTGTCGCTACTACCAACTGAGCTACTTCCACATAAAAGAGCAGGTTACGGGATTTGAACCCGTGATCTTCGGTTTGGAGGACCGACGTGTTTTACCAGCTACACTAAACCTGCATATTAGTTGTCATGCCAGGATTCGAACCCGGAGCTTAAAGAATCAGAATCTTCCGTGTTACCAATTACACCACACGACAATGAATTGTCCATTTTGGATTTGAACCAAACACCTGACGCTTATAAGACGCCTGCTCTGACCTAATGAGCTAATGGACAGGAACAATCTGTTCAGGCGGATTTCACCTCCTGAATTTCGCATTCAATCTCCACATAGCGGGTTACGACAATTGAATCCAGTGTCACACCGTAAACTGATGCGATGACGATCATGTTGTCGATTGATGGGAGATACTTTCCCTTCTCCCAGGCATAAATTGCCTCAGGAGAAGAGAAACTAAAAATGGCTTGGATTTCGCGTACAGAGTATCCGGCACGGATACGGTAAGCTTTGATGTTTGCAGCTGTTGCTGCTACGTCGATAACTGGTTTATAAATTTTACACATGCATTTCTCCTAAAAATCCGGGAGCCAACGCACATGTAAAAATCAGACCGTTGCGTTAGTCTTCCCTTTCAATATCTCCAAAAGTAGCCAGGCACATAAAGCCAAGCCCGTTAAACAATCTCTGTATCTGCTGCTGGCCCTGCATAAAGAGGGGCAACCCGAGAGGAAGCTGAGGCAGTCTAAATAATGTTTGCAATCTGAATGTATTAGAAACTGCTTTCATTTCAGTTCCTCCTTGATAAAAATACAAAGTGCTTAACAAGCACTACTTCTGTGTTTTCAAAAAAAGAAACGCACGTTTAGAAGTGATGTTTTTAATATAGTGTATTTCGACACTGCTGTCTTTCAAGTTAAACTTTAAAACCGTATTTTTTTATGTAACAGATTTGTTATCTGAAAGACATAATAATCTGAATGATAAGGCTTACTGTACACAAACCGGCAATGACATAAACAATCAGATCCTTCTTGTTGAACTTTGCTTTCTGTTCAGGAATCTTTTCTATGATTGCTTCATTCTGTTTCTGACACTGATTCAGAAAATTCAGGGAATGTTCTTTTATTTCACTGATACGGTTATTACATTCCTTAAGGTATGCTTCACATCTGGAGCCGAGGTTTTTATATTCCCGGTCATTAGCTGCTGTCATATCCTTACGGAATTCATTCAGTTTCTCATCAACAATTCCGTCTATGCCTTTCATTTCCTTAAGACGAGACTTAAGGATTTCTGCAAAGCCATCTTCCTGCTTGTTGATTTTATCGAGTCCAATTTTCAGGTCCCGTTTTACAGTTTCCACACTTGCATCTATATTTGCATGTGCATCTGCAAGAGCCTGCTTGAGTTCAAGACTGTCGATCTCCGCCTTTCTCTTTTCTATCTGGGCCTGGAGATTGTCGCGATAGTTAAACTCATCACTAAGCCTGTCTGATATTTTGTCGGCCTTCTGAGACAGGGAATTATAAAGCTTCGTGAACTGCCCACTGTGTGCCTTATTCTCTTCCTGCATGTCTTTCAGCTGGCTTTCAAGATGATTCTTCAGCTCATCAAGACCATTCAGTTTTGTCCTGATTTCATTCAGAATACTGAGAGCAGATTCTTCCTTCGGTTTGGAAGCTTCCGGTTTATTTTCCGGCATGAAAGACGGATCCTGATCTGCAGTCTTTATTGCAGAATTTCCGGTTACTTCGAAAGGAAGCTTGTTTTTATTTTCTTCATTCATAAAACCTTTCCTTTAGGGCAGGCAGGCTTTATTTTTTAGATGTTCTCCCCTCTTTCGCGTCTGGCTGAGAGATTGGTTTCAATGCTCACGGGAGCTCCGTCTTTCCAGTATTCTTCGGTATCTCCGCCGTCGGCTACAACCTTTACAAGAAGTCCTTTATCCCACATTTCCCAATGACCCGGGAACTGAACTGCAGGTTCATCATTTTCTGACTGAAGGACTCCGTCCTTAAAGTTATAGATTACAAAACGTTCTGTTGAAGAATCGAATCCTTCTTCCCCTTCAGGAATTCCGGATGCATCTTCCTTACGGACCTGCTGTCCGTTTATATAAGCTCCAGTTACAGGATCAGTAAACTGACGGAACTGAAATACCTTATGTATACTCTTTGACTTTTTGTACAGTTCATTCTGTTCGAGCTTTTCAATGAATGCTTTTGTTTCTTCAATCGAATCCATAAATTACTCCTTTGACTCTACAAGTTTTCCGTTGAGCCACCATTCTTCATAGTGACTCAGATTATCGACGACAGCAGGTTCTGTTTCACAGTGAAGAACTCCGTTCTTCCAGTGTTCCACATGACTTCCGTCAAAAGTTTCTACAGCAGGAAGCATGATCCCCTGTTCGTCTGGTTCATCATCAAGATAACCCTTTTTGACACGAAAAATCAATTGAACTTCTTCAAGGATATAATCTCCGTCGGCAATATTGTTGTCTTTATCGAAGATACGCATGTTCTGGCAGGATCTGAAACTTTTCATTTTCCGCCTCCTTTCACGCTCACTTTCGGCCAGAGCTGACAGGGATTAAACCTGTCTAATTCATGAACTGCATTTCCTGTTTCAACACATTCTTCATGAACCTTATCCAGAATATCAAGAATGAATGCCGTAAGGAAAACACTTCTTGTATTTCCAAGTTCCTCGCTCAGATGCTGAACCGAGACCTTATCAATCTCTACCGGAACAACCACTTTCATATCTTTCATGCAGCCTCCCCTGCTTCCTTATCAGAAGACTTGCCGGCAAGTTCTACAGAAAGAGCCGAATAATAAAATTTGAATCTTGTATCCCCGTTTCTTGTTACATATTCCTTACAGCTCAAAAAACCGTTGATAAAGACTTCTTTTCCCTTCACAAGATGTGGAAGAAGTTTTTCTGCTACTTCCTTCATAAAGTGAACCTCAATTGTGAATGTTGAGCCCTTGTTACCAGGCACTCCAAAATCACTGACAATAAATGAGACCAGATTTTTCTTTCCGTAGTCTGTTTCTACTTCATATTTTTCTGCATCCCTGGCGATTACGCCGTGCATTGTTAAACTGTTCAATGTCCTAACCCTTATAAATCATATATTTAGCTGCACATAAAATGAGCCAGTACAAACCAATTCTTATCCATGCCCTTCTCTTCCACCGCCACCAGTCATAGAACCGGTACCTGGAAAGCCAGGCATAAAATAAGATCCACACAGATCCAAGGATTCCTAAAACAAGAACAGCGAGTGCTGTATATTTTTCCTTCAGAAACATCAGTATCTGAAATAAAAAGCGTTCACTCCGTTGAAACAGTCTTAGTCCCTCCCTGGACAACCAACCTGCAACACTCTTAGTATTCACGATCCGTCAGATTTTGCTTACCTCCTTCGCCTAAACTGCACAGGTCTCTGCACAAGAGATACTGTGTTTTTTGTAAACAGCGGAAATCATTTCACGCTGCTTTTTCATTTTCACAGGATCCAGTGTAAGACCGCAGCCGTAATACACGTTATCAAGCTCTTCTCTGAGAGCCGCTCTTTCACAGGGATCAAGTCTGAAAATCTGAAGTTCACGACTAACAACATCCTTGTCATCAGAATATGAAATATCAAATCCGCAGCATTTACAGACCCCCGGATACATATCAACTTCAGAACTGCATACAGGACAGATTTTTGTGAGTCTTGTTTCAGGTTCAGTCTTTTCAGGACTATGACTCATTACAAAATCACTTAATACATCAGGAGCAAGACACAGGAATCTGAAAAGGTTTGTATGGCTTCCGCCTTTTTTCTCAAGCTTTTCCACTACCCTCTCGTCAACATATGACACAAACTCCTCTACCAGTGAAAGATCCATTCCTGATTCTTCAATGCGGTCTGAGACAGCCGGTACAAAATCCTTATCAAAAGGATTTGAGCCGAATATATTTTTTATTTTTTTTTCAAAAGAAACTGCTGCTGCTAAAGCCTTATCAGATTGAGAATGGTTTTTAGTTGCAACATGAGGAGGAATATGGATTTCTGCGTCAGCCTCCGCAGCAGCAGTATTATTAACTAGATTATCATTTAGCTTATTGAGTTCCAGTGTGACACTGTCCCCGGTGTCAGAAAGACATACACCCGGTGTCAAAATGAAAGTGTCATTGACTTCATCACACAACAAGTCTAATGGTGACTTCTCACGGAAGTCTGTATTTTCAAGTTCCTCAACCTTCCCCGGGATTCTTGAAACAGCCGAGTAATAGATACAGCGGGTTTCATTTTTACCTTCCCTCAGGTTATAGGATCTTTTTACTAAGTAGCCTTTTTCAACAAGGGAATTAAGCGCACGGATTACAGTGCTTCTTGAAAGTTTGGTCCATTCAATAAGATTAGTGATGGAACCTGTATAGCAGCCAAGTTTAACTTCGATACTGCCGTCTTCGATTTCCCTCTTCTGGTAACTCCATCCATGAATGTAGGCATAGATCACCAGTTCATTTTTTTTGATGTTCTTATCATTACTCATCCAGGCTCTGATATTTGTATATGCATTCACTCTTTCAATCATTCTGTTCACCTTTATTCCGGTTACTATTTCAAGAAAAGCTTAGACAAAGCTTTATCAACAAAAATTGTTGTCATGCATAATGCACCGATAGGACTCAAGCCCGGGTAAGCATGACATGCCCTTTCAAAATAACAGCCGCGGCAGAAATCTCCGTCTCTGATGGCTGGAACTGCAACAAGTTCAATAGTCTCGTTTTTCTGTTTATCACGGACATAGAGTGTGTATCCTTTGGGATAACAAATCTGTCCGTATACTTTTACAAGTTCCATACTGCCCTACCCCGCTTTCTTTACTTCATTCTTGATAAGATCAAGTTTTCTGATACATTCAGTCAGGTTTTCATCATTGAGAACTTCTTCCATGGAATTTTCATGAATGAGATTCAATGTTTTTCCGTCATCACTTTTTTTAAGAAGCGGAAGTCTGTGATCATTATGCAGACTCAGATCTTCAAGAAAGCTCACAAGAGCTTCCGTATTAAATCTTGTAGTCTGAGCTTCAAGCATATCCAGTGTATCTCTGTAGAAATCTCTAATTTCTGTTTTAGTCATTTAATCCTCTAAATCTATTCCAGCTTCTTTCAGTGAAGAAACTGATACTGAAGGAACATCTTTAGAAAGCGGATTTTCAAGAAGCTTTCTGAAATCATTGTCTTTACAGATTTCTTCCACCGATTTTCCTTCATTTACTTTTTCAAAGATGAACCCTGAAATCCTTACTGCAGCACGGTTTAATCTCGCTGCCTTCTGTTCAGGTTTCTTATCCGGTTCATCATCCTTTGCTTTCTGGCGGACCATCTTATAAACCTCATTTACGGTTCTGGTTCCGTCTTCTATCTGTTTCTTTAAGTCATCATCTGCCTGTTTTTCAACTGACATGGCCCTTAAAGCTGTTCTTCTCGAAACTCCGAGTTCCTGTGCAATCACAGTTGCCTTATCACCTTTCATTGTCTGAATCTCATGGGTTCCAAGAAGCCTTGAAACATGTTCCATAAGTTCACTTGCAGAAAGATTTCTTCTGTTCACCTGAAGCTTTAGTGCATATCTATATGCAGCATCCAGGTTTTCGAACTCGTGTTCATAGACCGGGACAAGCTTTATGCCTGCTTTCTTACAGGCGGTATATCTTGTATACCCGTCTATCAGATAACGATGTCCTTCCGTTTTCCAGATTTGAAGCGGTGTAGAACCGTCAAATCCGGATTCCATCATTGACTTCGTTATACTTTCCAGGGTTTCAGGATCAATTCTGAACATTGTCTTAAAAGATTCATGCTCTTCGACATCATCTATATGCATTCTTTTAGAAAGCCTGATTCCCCCGTCTGCCATGGATACGTTCTGACCTGCTGTTACAATGTTCAAGCCTTTTCCCATCAGAACCTCTCCACAACATCTTTTTCTCCGGTAAACATATTGATCAGCTGGTTCACGGCTTCTGCAAGACGAACCTTTCCGCTTTCCCTGGAGTTGATGCTTACAAGCTCATCCCTGTCCGTATATTTTTTGACGTAGGATGTATGGGGAAGCTTTACGGCAAGAATCTTTGATGCAAAAGCCTGGTAATAAAGCTGCATGTAATCCTTCTGTTCTCCGCCCTCACATTCATCAAACTGAAAAAGGTAGTGGGCAAAAACAATAAAGGTATTTCCATATTTTTCCGGAAGTTCCTCCTGAATCTTCTTCATCAGAAAGGAAGTCATGTTGAAATTAAACTCTGCGAAATCAACCGGAGTCAGGATATAATCCGCGGCATATATCGCACTCATTACGAGGTTGTCGTAAGTCGGAGACGTATCAATGATTACATAATCAAAGCCGCAGTCTTTGGACAGCAGTTTCTTAAGTTTTCTGTAATCGATTGCACGAATGTCACAGAGCGACAGGGAAGACGGAAGAAGATATACATTGGACCTCCGTGTCTCAATGACATTTTCCTTCAGTCTTTCCTGGGTAATGGCCATAACAATATTCCTGTTATCACACAGTTCTGAAGCTCCTTCCAAGCCAAGCGTGTAGTAGAAAGTCACGGAATTATTCAGATCCATATCAATAACAAGAACACGGTTACCACGGGCTGCAAGATTATTAGCTGCAAGAATGACGAGACTGGATTTCCCAACACCGCCTTTAATACTTGAAACTGTTATAATCATGCATCCTCCTGACAGGGTTTCCAGAGTGCAGATCTCGCTGCCTGCCCTAGTTGATTCGCAATTCGAAGTGCACCGGAAACCGTGTATGCTTAAAGGATAGGGGGGAACGGAAAATAAAAAAACGACCTTTAAAAAATATTCTTTTCCCTGGAGAAGAAATTCTTTTCCCTAAACGGCAAAAACATTTCCTTGAATAAAAAATGATGCTTTCAAGATTGTTTTACAGGCTAAAAATAACTAGAAACAGAAGGGGAGAAAAACTGATATTTTCAGTGTTAATAAGAGAAAAGAGCTGAAAATTCAAAACTTCGAAATCTTGCGTATACGGGCCTCTTTCAGCTTCAGACGATAAATTACCCTATTTTCAAATTTGGACGCGTTATACGCAATCCTAGAGCGTGTTTTAAAAGATTAGATTTTTTCTAAACATTCTAAACATTTTGTTTAGTTTGTTTAGATTTATTATAATCTTTTATCTAAATATATTGTTTAGATTTTATCTAATCTTTCTAAACATTTTATTTAGAAATCTAAAAAAGTTTAGATTTTTTATTTGCTTTTTTCTAAAAAATATGATTAGATATAAGTATACAGAAAAAGTATCAATTTTTTTGAGGTGGGGAAAAATGAAAAAAATTGCAGTAGCCATTCAGAAAGGCGGAGTTGGCAAAACTACTATCAGTCTTTCACTTGCAGCAGAACTTGCAGGACAGGGAAAAAAAGTCCTTCTTATCGACGCTGATCCACAGGGCAACTCAACAGGAACTCTGCTTGAATCCTTCAATCATGACCTTGCAGAAACTCTTTACGGTGACGTTACAATCGACGAAGTTGTAGCAAAAACATCTGTAGAAAATCTTTTTATCATTCCGACAAATTCAATCGACAGAAAGGGCAGCCGTTCCCTTAAGACATACCGCACAAGTGAAGCTTCGAAGGAGCCATTCATTTTTGCAGACCTTTGTGAAGAAGTTGAAAAAATCGGTTTCGATTACTGTATCTTTGATACATCTCCAGCATTCGATGATTTCGAAGAAAACATCATGACTGCTTCAGATGAAGTAATTGTTGTTATCAAAGCCGACGCATATTCACAGGACGGACTTCAGATTTTCAAGAACAACCTTGAAAGCTTCAAGAAGAGAAAGCATGTTCAGAATCCAAAGTTCGAAACAATCGTTCTCAACGAAATCAACCACTCAATCAAACTTACAGACATTATTACCGACGGACTGAGTGCAGGTGATTTTAATGTAGTATATGTTCCTGTTGATCAGGATTTCAAATATGCAACTGTAGCAAGACAGACAATCCAGCAGAGAGGCGGAAAGAAAGAAACTCTCGATGCTCTTAAAAAGCTTGCTGAAGCTGTTAAATAAAGGGTAGGGAAAGTAAAATGCCAATAGCACGAAAACAAGTTCCTCAGGACTTTCTTGATCAGATGAAATCTAATCTTACAAAGGATTCTCCAGTTGAAGTTACTGAAGAACCAGAAGCAGCTCCTGTGGCTGCTGAAACTGAAAAAGCTGTTCCTGAGAAAAAAATAGAAACTGTAGTCAAAGAAGTAAAAACTGAAAAGAAAATTGAAACACAGCCTGCTTCAGATGACAAGAAAGAAAAATACGCTGACGTAATGAATGTAAGGCTTTCAAAAGGCCGCAGAAACGAAATCAAGACATTCTGCACAAGCTGCGGTATTAGCGTTACTCAGTATATCGAGACATCTTTTGAATATCTGGCAAAAGAAGTTGCTGCCGGAAGACTTGTTATTTCAAAAGGTGGAATAACCAAAAAAGTAGAATAAAAAAGAAATAAAACGGGTGGGAAAAATGGGAAAGAAAATCAAAAAAGAAAGTTCTGATTTGATGATAGATGATTCATCAAATGAACTTTTCAAGTCTCTTGAACTTGTATCGCAAGATGAAAAGAAACTCTTAAGTTATGTTCCTAGCTTTTTTACAACTGCATCTTTGCCCCTCAGAAACATCAACAAAACAGAATTCATCAGAAAAGCCAGTAACGGCATTTCTCTTATATTGAACTCTCCTAAAAATGTTCCTTTCGGACTTTACGGAAGACTTCTCTTAAGTGTTTTTACAACTCATGCAGTTCTTTCTAAAGAGAAGAATGTTCCTGTCATTCTTGAATACGAATCTATGTCGCAGCTTCTCAAGGAAATGCAACTTCCTCGTCAGAGATCAAAAGATATCCAGGAACAGCTTGAATGTTTTACACGTGCAACTTTCTCCTTTGAACAGAAAGTAGAAGAAAGGGTTCAGGGATTTCTTTTTCAGAATCTGTATGAACCTGGAGATAAATTACCAAAAGGGGATGTAACGGTAAAAACAACTTCTACAGGAACTATTCTTTTTACAGATGCGGTTCAGTTCCAGGAAGTTATTGACGGAGAATCTAAATCTTCAAAAATCGGAAACTTTAAGGTTGTGCTTTCTGCAAACTTTGCAAATTTCTGTCAGCATCATGCAGTTCCTATTGATTATACCGTTTACAAGAAAATTTCCAGTGCTGTCGGTAAAGACATCTATGCCTGGCTTGTATTCAGAAACAATGGTCTTTCAAAGGAAAAACCTGTTTTTGTTCCCCGGGATAAACTTGTTGAACAGTTTATGCCTGTAGGTGATAAGGCAGATCCAAAAACAGCAAATGTTAATTACAGCAGAATTATTGAACAGATAAAAGAAATCAAGGAAAATTATTATCCTGAACTGAATGTTCACATTGATTCTTCTGGTGCTGGAATTACATTATACAAGAGTCCAACTCCTGTATTAAAAGATGATGTAAGATATGCTCTTATATCTGCTAATCTTGATGATTAGATGTAACAGAATTGATATCTAAGAATATGTAACACATTTGTTATCTATTTCTTAGTTTTCCACATTTCCACAGTGTTTATTATTAGTTTTTAAATATATATTAGTTAATTATTAGTATATATAGAAGAAATAACAAATCTGTGACATTTGGATAACATATCTGTTCAGGGCGAATGTGGATAACTTTTTTTCTTCTATATAACACTTGAAGTTTGAGAATTCCACATTGATAACAAAACTGTTACAAGAAAAGTGAGTTATCCACTTTAAAATGTGGACAAACATAACAATTCTGTTACATAAATGGATAACATATCTGTTACAAGATTTTAATCGGTTTTTCATAAAAAAAGCGGAACACCTTCACAGAAAAATGTGCAGGATTCCGCTTTTTTTATATCCAGGTAATTCAGGAACTGAAGTATCTGATTTTATTTAAGAACAAAACAGCAGGAATAAGATAACGAATCTGTTACATCTTTTTTCCGGCCGATTTCAGAAAAGGTGTTATGCCGAAGAGGATAACAAATCTGTTACATTATTTTGTAACGTGAAGACATCTTCCTGATTTCACTTTCAACCATGGATTTTAGTTCAGGAGGATTAATAACTTCGACAGCAGAACCGAAATGAAGTACCCAGTAAAGGGTTTCTTCAATCTGGTTTGATGAGAACGAAAGGTAAACGGACCCGTCTTCATTTTGATGACATTCCTGATCTTTATGCCAGGTTCTTTCAAGAATCATTGTATTGATGCTGGCATCAAAAATAAGTTCTATTTTTTTAGGCTCAATCTTGTTGTTCCATACTCCGAAGCTGTCATCAATGTGAAGTTCCTTTTCAAAATCCGGATTGTATCTGAAAGGTTCTTCAATGGTGAGGTTCTTGATTCTTGAAAGGCTGTAGATTCTGAAGTCCTGGTGTTTGTGACAGAATACTGCAACATACCAGTTTCCTTTCTGGCAGATAACTTTATAAGGATCTACAGTTCTTGCCGTGTAGTTTGTACTGCTTATTGAACGGTAATCAAAGTTGATTGATTTCTTAAGTTTGATGGCATGGAAAATGTCATTGAATACCTGTTCATCAATTTCAGGAAGCGGGTCAGATATAAACTGTACGTCATTTGAAAGAAAGCCTGAATCAATCTGAACCTGTTCCGGAAGCATTCCAGAAATCTTTGAAAGTACGTTTTTGAACGAACTTTCGAGAGGTGTATTCTTGTACTGTTCGAGAAGCGGCATGATCGTGCTGATGGAAAACAGTTCGCCTTCTGAAAGCATAACGCTTTTCATGAAGAAGGTAGGGTCGCTGTAATAGTATCCGTTTCTGGCAGCATCATATTCTACCGGTGCGTTGTATCTGTCACGAAGGAAATCGATGTCACGGTTTGCTGTAGCCCGGCTGATTTCAAATGTGGACATAATCTTTTTCATTGAAGGGTAAGTGCCGCTTCTGATCATTTCATCTAACTGTACGAGGCGTAACGCCTGAACTTTATTTTCTTTAGTCTTACTCATATTTTCAATTATAAACCCGCATGTGTCTCATTTAAAGATACACCTGTAAAAATAAATTTCAAAATACTGCAGAGCTGTCGCGTTATATGATACAGAAGGGGTCTTATACTTATGACTGTAAGATAAAGAGTGTAAAAAGGAGGTAGAGATGAAGGTATATCTCAGCGGAAAAATTACCGGGGATCCGGATTATAAGACAAAGTTTGCAGCTATGGAAAAAAAACTTACTGAACAGGGGTATCAGGTCTTTAATCCTGCAGTATTTCCTAATATATTTGAATATGAGGACTTTATGACTCTTGATTTTATGGCACTGTCATTCTGTGAAGCAATCTATCTTCTTAAGGACTGGAAAGACAGTAAAGGTGCCGTAAGGGAATATAAAGAAGCCCTCAGACTTGGATTAAAGGTATTTGCAGAAAATGAAGCAGCATAGTTGGTTTATAGTAATAGGATTGATTTTCAGTGGTACAGTTCTTGCAGGCTGTTCCGGAAAGTTCGAGGAGAAAACAAAAATTCTGAACTTCAATGGAAATCCGACTACAGGATATACATGGACTTATGAGGTTGAACCGGAAGGTATAATTGATGTTCTCAGTGACGTGACATATCTTGGTGACTGGGATACTGTCGGAGCTCCGTCTCTGTTCACTTATACACTGACATCGCTTAAAGAGGGAAACTGCGATCTGGTATTTTCATATAAACGTCCCTGGGAAAAAAAGAAACCTGAAAAGGAAATCAAATACAAGGTTACTGTAACAAAAAGCGGAAAAATAAAAATGAGGTAACAGGGATGAGTTCAATAAATATTGTCCAGAAAGGAATTGTCAGCATCGAAGCTGATGCTATTGTAAACGCTGCTAATTCTGCTCTTCAGATGGGTGGGGGAGTGTGCGGCGTCATATTCAACAAAGCAGGCGTTTCAGAACTTACTGCTGCATGTAATAAAATCGGGCACTGTGATACCGGCTCTGCTGTTATCACTCCTGGCTTTGGATGTCCCTGCCGGAACCTGATCCATGCTGTCGGTCCTGTGTACAGGGATGGTAAACATGGGGAAGCGGATGCACTGTACGGAGCATATAAAAGGTCGCTGGAATTATGTATGGAAAATAATCTCCACTCGATTGTCTTTCCACTGATTTCAGCCGGTATTTTTGGATACCCTCTTTATGATGCCTGGGCACAGGCCATTTACGCCTGTAAGAATTTCATAAATAAAAATCCGGATTATCAGATAGACATCACCTTCGCTATTCCGGAGGATGAGAAGCTGCAGGCTGGTAATGTTATTTTGAAAAAAGAACTTCCTGGAATTAATCTGTAAAGGGAAGCCCTTCAGAATCTCCATTTGTCTGAAGGGCTTTTTTTATTTGGCTTTCATATTCTGGATGATTGCATCAATTGTTTTCCTGTTGCGTCTTATGTATCTTATTCCGTCATGCTCAAGAACATAAAGCGTCAGGTTAGGAAATACAAGCTTATAGATTATAAAGCCGTCTTTGTCTGAAATAAGGGTTTTGCGTACGTCCATAAAGTTCTCCTATCTTTCGATTTCAATAGAGCTTCTTTTTTGTACTTTCATTTCTGCCTTTTTCTGATGTTCGTTGCTCTTCATATATTGGTTCAAGAATTCATCCCGGGGAATCTGATAATATGATTTGTCCTTGTTCATCATGACTATCATGTTTCCTTCTTTTGAGGATGAGACGATGGTTAATGGTTCGTTGACTTTTTCCTTTCCCTTTGAGAACGGGTTATCAACATTGAAGGAAAGGTTTTCAACACGGTCACCGATTTTTATTGAGAGGTCGTTATCAATAAGGGCTCCCTTTGCCGTGATGGTGTCATAGAAGGGGCGTGCGATAACGGAATCGGGTCTGTTCTGCTTTATGTAATTTTCATTGAGCGGAACTTCCTTTACAGCTTCAAAATAAAACCGCATGAGGCATTCGGTCATTGTTTCATCATCCTTCTTGAGCTGCTGCATGAGAAGACGTGTTTTTTTCTGTTCCTCTTTGTTCATGCGGTCGAATAACTCACGGGAAATGAGGACAGCATCAACCGGAGAGTTTGATTCTTTACGGCAGTAAACTGCAAAGTTGTGGCGGAAATTTGCTGCAGTATTTTCTCTCTGGGTGAAGTAATCCTTGTACTGTGTTTCAAGAAGTTTTTCATATTCTGGAGTATCTTTGGAATATGATTTTTCGAAACGCTCAGGTGCAGTTATTTCCTTAAAGGTTTGTGAAGAAACTGAGATTGTAGAGTCTCCGTTTGAAAGAATGTACTGATCCTGATTTGAGTCATACTTAGTTACTTTCATGTCCTTATAGCTTTTGATTCCCTGCTGTGTAAGAATTGAAAACTCGGGAAGCATTGTCTGGTTGAAAACAACAGACGGAGTTTTTTCAGCTTCGATTACATCTTTTCCCTTGAACTGATTGCTTAATGGAAGTTCAGTCTGAGGAGAAAGAATTGTCTCAAATGTGGATTTAGGTAGTCGGAGTTTTTCTCCTTCGTTTTCAAGAAGATATGTTTCTGTATTTTTGTCATATCCTTTTACTACACCTTTTGAAACTGTTTTAAGGCCTTGTGAAGTCATAAGGGCGAAAGGAGGAAGAATTGTCTTATCAAAAATGACAGCCTGTGGTTTTTCCTGTTTTCCGGCCTTTCTTTCCTGGCGTTCAAGAGTCTGCTTCTTTAATTCTTCATTAAGTTCAGGATGATTTTTCTTTACGTATTCACCAAGCTTCATGTCAATTTTTGAAAGGTATCCGCGAACCTTAGGATTCATCCTGTTGAAATCAATCAGGGCGTTGAGTTCTTCATAGCCTTCCTTGCCTCTGATTTCTTCAACGATTTCAGGATGCTTTTTGTAGGCAAGAGCTCCAAGACGTGCTGTGTTGATACGCTCTTCAGAGAAAGTCGGTTTTGGATTTGTAAGCGATGATGGAAGAGTATGGCCCACACCGTTTTTCTTTATGTCTTCCATCTTGAGGTTTTCAAGTCCCATGCCATAGATGTTCTTTGCTACAAGAAGTGTAGCCTTTACATCTTCAAGAGAATCATGGGCATTGAAACTGAGGTTGTAATGATCAGCTGCAGTTTCAAGTTTCTGCCATTTGAATTCTCCCTGTCTTTTTTTTGCTTTGGAGTTTGTATTTTTTTCTCCGTAGACTGGGGCAAAGGATTTCATGACATCAAGGTGTAGCTTGTTTTCCGGAATATTGATTCCTGCCATCTGGAGGAAGTTTGTATCAAACTTACCGTTGTAGGAAATGATGAGGTCTGCCTGGTCAAAAATTTTCTGGACTTTGTCTCTTATGTCTTTGAAGTGAGGAGAGTCTTTAACCATTTCAGGTGAGATTCCGTTTACAGCCTGAGCCTCTTTCCACGATTTTTTCTTCTCGGGTTTCAGGTGGCTGTTGAAAAGGACTTCACTGTTTCCGTCTATGATCGAAAGCTGCAGAAGTTCATCATAGCGTGGAGACAGTCCTGTTGTTTCAGTATCAATTACGATTACCTTTCCGAGCTTCTTTCGTTCGGCTGCAATTTTCTT
>JAZQOB010000104.1:0-15581 GCA_045627625.1 Treponema sp. | reverse complement strand
TTGATATGAATAAAATGCCAGTGGCCATAGTGGAGAGGTAATACCCGTTCCCATTCCGAACACGGAAGTCAAGCTCTCTTACGCCGATGATACTGCTCTTTAGCGGGAAAGTAGGAAGCTGCTGGCTTTTTTTATTTAACTATAATAATTTCAAACATATGTTATTAATTGCAATATTTTCAACTAAACAGTATAATCTGCTATTATGTTGTTAGCTCAAATATTGGCAGTTGTAATATTTGTCATCATGTTCGGATTAATTATTTTAGAATTATTTGAACGACATCTTATTACTTTAGTCTGCGGCCTTTTAACTTTAATTTGTGTTTTCGGTATTGGCCTCCACAGTTGGGAAGCTATTATGGAAACATTGAACCTTCGTAATATTTTTACGTTGGAATTCTGGTATGCTGCTGGTGAAGCGCATGAATCTTCTAGTGGAATCAACTGGGCAACTATTATCTTCATTCTTGGAATGATGATTATGGTAGAAGGTATGGCTAGAGTTGGTTTCTTCAGATGGTTATGTATGCGTCTTGCAAAAACTGTTCATTACAAAGTAATTCCTATTTTTATTACTTTTATGATTATGTCAGCAGTTCTTGCAATGTTTATTGATTCAATCACTGTAATTTTGTTCCTTGCAACAGTTACAATCGAACTTTCACAGCTTTTGAAATTCAATCCTTTACCAATGATTCTTTCTGAAATTTTCTGTGCAAACTTAGGTGGTTCTGCAACAATGTGTGGTGATCCTCCTAATATTATCATTGGAACTTCTTTTGGATATTCCTTTACAGACTTCCTTACAAATACTGGTGTAATGGCAGGTATTTGTCTTGTTTTCATTATTCTGTTCTTCTTCTTTGCATATAAGAATCAATTGAAGTCATCAGAAACTGTAGATGTTTCATTGTTTCCAACTCCTGAATCTGCTATTACAGATAGAAAAGGATTTGTAATCAGTTCGATTATTTTCTTAATTGCAGTAGTTCTTCTTGTAACACATGCTGCTACAGGTTTAACAGTTGCTACAATTGGTACTTTTATTGCAATTATTACTTTACTTTCTGCACCTAGACATATTCCAGAGATTATGAAGAAAGTTGATTATAAAACTTTATTGTTCTTTATTGGATTGTTTGTTGTAGTAGGTGGTTTGGAACAGACTGGACTTCTTGTAAAAATTGCTGAATTTATTGGTAAGGTTTCTGGTGGAAATCCATATATCATGATTGCAATCATTATTTGGGTTTCTGCAATTGCTTCAGCCTTTGTTGATAACATCCCTTTTGCTGCTACTATGATTCCGGTTGTTGAATCTCTTGCAGCTTCAACTGGAGTTCCATTAACAACAATGACTTGGGCATTATCTATGGGAACTGATATTGGTGGTAGTGCTACTCCAATTGGAGCTAGTGCAAATGTTGTTGGTACTTCTGTTGCTGGTAAAGCCGGTTATCCTGTTGGATGGGGAAAATACTGTTTAACTGCAGTTCCAGCTACAATTATTGTAATGATTATCTGTACAATTTTCATTTTTGTGAGATACTTATAAGTAGGACTAAGAGGATTTTATGGATAAACAAATAATTATTTCAATTGGACGACAGTATGGATCTGCTGGTCATGAAATTGCAGATTATTTAGCTAAGAAACTTGATATTGATTTATACGATAGAAATCTTTTTGAAGAAATCGGAAAAATTAAGAATATTGATACAAATGATTTGGCTAAATATGATGAAGTTCCAAAGAAAAAACTTTTTAGTAGAACTGTTCGTGGATATTCAAATTCTCCTGAAGAAAATGTTGCAGAACTTCAGTTTGCTTTGCTTAAGTCTAAATGGGCTGATGGAGATTCTTTTGTAGTTGTCGGTCGTTGTGCAGATGATTTATTCCGTGGTATGGATGGATTTATTTCTATCTTTATTACAGGTGATGAAGAAGAAAAAATTAATCGTATTATGAATATCAGAAAGATGGATGAAAAGCATGCTAAACTTGCAATAGAAAGACATGATAGAAAACGAAGTCGTTATCATGATTATTTCTGTAAGGGTGGCAAATGGGGCGATGTAAACAATTATGATATTTGTATCAATTCTAGCCGTTTAGGTATTGAAGGAACTGTACAGTATCTTTTTGATTATATTCAGATGATTAAGAATTCATAATTATATTTTATTATAAAAAAAGGCTCTCTAAACAGAGAGTCTTTTTCGTTTAACAGTGGTCAAGACTAAACTTTGAACTTATTCATTTGTAAATCAAGTTCACTAATTGTATTTTCCATTTCGCTGGAAAGTGTATTAAGTTCCTGTCCTGTTTGACCTATCTGAGTAGCACCATGATTCATTGAATTCATGCTTGTTTTCATATTGTTAGTTGAAATCTCAAGAGATTGTACTTCACTTAAAATCAAACCACTGCTTTCTGTCATTTCGGAAGAAGCAGCTTTAACTTCATTTGTTGAAGTATTTAATACACGAAGAACAGAATTAATATTTGCAGTATCTTCTTCCTGGGTTTTCATAGAATCAGTGATGCCTGAAATAATTGCATTTGTAGTTTTTATTTCAGTTGCAAAAGTATCAAATGCTGCTTTTGTTTCTGAAGAAGCCTGTACAATCTGACTGATTGATTCCTGAATAGCTATTAACTGGTTTCCAATTGTTCGGGACTGTTCTGAAGAAGTTTCGGCAAGACTTCTGATTTCGTCAGCTACAACAGAGAAACCTTTTCCAGCTTCACCTGCATGTGCCGCTTCGATTGCAGCATTCATTGCAAGAAGGTTTGTCTGTTCTGCAATTGCACTGATTGTTGTGTTGGCTTCCTGAAGCATTGCACTTTGATTTTGAATTTCTTCAATCTTATTGTTTACTGCATTCTGTTTTTCAATACCAGCCCTGGCATTTTTTTCCAGTGAATCAAAAGATTGTTCCAGATTTAAAACAGATCCATTTACAACATCAATGGCACTGATCATTTTCTGAATTGAAGTTTCAGCCTGATTTACACTTGATACCTGTGTTTCGATTAGATTATCAAGAGTTTGAATGTTATTTGAAATCTTATTTACGCTTTCAACTGTTTGCTGAACACTTTCAGCCTGATTTGAAATAGTTACATCAAAAGCATCAATACTCTGAAGTATCTGTGAAATAGATTCAGAAGTATTATCAGTACAGGTTCGAAGGTTTGCCCCGGTTTCTACAAGGTTATCTTTAGAATTTTTTACACTTGTAATGATTTCCTGTACTTTCTGAATGAAGCCATTGAATCCGCTGCTTAATTTTTTCAGACTTCCAAGAGAAGAATTTGAATCAATATTAATTCTTCGACTCAAGTCTGCTTCTCCTGATGACAGATGATTTGTAGCTCTTGTTAATTCACTTAAAGGCTTAAAAATTTTCATAAAGATAACAATAAGAATCTGGATAATTAAAATTAAAAGAACCAGAACCAGTGGAATTGTCATACATGAAAGAAAATTTACAAAATTAAATTTTTTATAAAGAAGAATATACCAGCCAACTTCTTCAAGTGGAGTAATGGAATAAATTGTTCCAAAATTACCAAAGAAATATGTATTTTTAGGAGTAATTTCTTCATCAGATTTTGAATTCATGTCGGAAATTACACTGCGAATCTTGGCTTTAGATTCCATTAGGGATTTGTCGGTTGAACCGGAAACTTCGAGAGAAGAATCATAAAGATACATAGAAATGTTTGATTCAAGATCTTTGTACATTGTGTCCACGAAATCTGAAATTGGAATACCAGTTCCGATGATTCCGAGGAATTTTCTATTACTATCACGAACAATTGCATTTACCCAGCAGAAAGTTGCATCCAGGGCTTTTTCATAATCAACAAACAAATCGTAATCTTTTGTCATTTGACTTGTAAAACCATACCATGCAGAACCTGGGTCATTTTTATCAAGGACATATTGAGGTACACAATTGATATGATAAATTAAATCCTGGTCGTTGATCATGAATGTCTGGTTACTGAGGAAGGAACCCTGATAACTTTTAACTTCAGCATATGCTTTTTCCTTTAAATCTTCATTAAAAGGATTTTCCATATAAGAAACAATCAGAGGGGATTTTGACATTTGAATTCCCAAAGCCAGCTGATCTTTAAAACCAACTTTGAATTCTAATTTTTTAGTATTAGCAATCTCCGATAATTCATCCTTTGCAGATTTTTCGAAGGAATATCGGGCTCCCAAAATAATGATAATTACTGAAAAAACAATTCCTAGGCCATAAAAGGCAATCTTCATAAATTTATTATTCACAAGTTTAATTATAACAGAAAATTTATGAATTTGGAAAAAACATTATTTAAGATTATTGCATACAAAATCGCAGAAACTGCAGATGTCGTGACATTTTCCGGGAATTGATACTCTTTGTTTTTTGAGAAGTTTTCTTGCCTTGAGAAGTCCCTGTGTGTAGCAAAGATGAATCATTGGATTTTCTTCAGCTTTTTTCATAACTTCATCAAAAGTGTCATTTATGTTTCCGATGAAAAGTTTTGGATTTTCATTGGCAAAACCGCAGCAAGGGGCAATGTTTCCATTGGAATGAATGTAAAGAATATTTCCAGGACCCTGACAGTAATCATCCTTGAACCACTTCTTCATCCGCCAGCTTCGTTGGTCATTACCTGGAAAAGATTGTTCCATAGGATAAACCGCAATTTCAGGGTACATAGACTGAATATCCTGAGCAGAAGGATAACTGGAATTTTGATTTTCCAAAGGAATTACACTTTGAATATTCAGACTGTATGCTCCAAATATTTTTTCTACTGTTGAAATGAAAGTTTCCATTCGTTCTGTTTTTTGATTATGAAAGGAATCCCAGCTTAATCCTATTTTTCCGTCGTAACCAGCATCATAAATCTTTTGAAGTTTTTCTTCTAATTCGGATTCATCTTTCCACCAGTCTCCATTTGTCATAATCTGGTCAAACATTAAATCGTTTTCAACTGAAAATTTGATTATCTCTAAAAGAAAATCCATGTAAAGAAATGGTTCTCCACCGCTAAAACCAATTTTTTCAATATAATCAGGATACTGTGAAGAAGTTTTTGCAGAGGTAATGAAATCTTTTGCGGATTGAATAGAAAGTTTGTCAGGAGTGCGACTAACGAAACAATGGGGACAGTGCAAATTGCATGCATCTGTAGCCCCAAAGATTATTTCTGTTGGTTTGAAGGAAAATTTATTCATGCTTTATCTTACACTAATTACGGAAACTGTTCGACCGTCTTTTGTGTAAGATTTTGAAGGATTTGTATTATCCATAACTGGCTGGAGACCAATGTAATAATTGTAATAATGGTTTCCTGGTGGAAGAGGAAGTTCAAGTTCATAAAAACCAGGGGCAGTTTCTTTCAATTGATAAATCCATGGGTCCCAGTTTGTAAAAGTTCCTGCAAGGGCAATTTTCTGACCTGCTTTTCCTTTATAAATGAACTGAACGGTACCTTTTTCTGTAATTTCAGTATTTCGGATAATGCTGCCTGGATCTTCAACCTTTGAGAAATAAAGATTGATATCTTCGTCATATTCACGATTAGGATTTAAGGGGTCTGTAGTCCAAAGTCCGTCAATTACAAGTCTGTATTTAATCTGGGAAATACGGTGAGTTCTTTTGTAAGTATAGAAAAGATGTTTAGGTGATTTTTTTCCGTCTAAATCAGTTGCCATGAAAACTTTGAATGGATGAACAATCTGGTAATCTTCGAAATCAAATGCGATTCCCACATTGTGATATTTAGGTTCTGCTGTAAAAATAATGTACTGATCAGAAATAACTGGAGCAGCGGCAGAATCAATTTCATTAAGCAATTTGTTCAATTCATAAGGCTGGTAAACAATTTCTTCTTTAGCAAACAGGGATGAAGAAAAGAGTATCAGTGCTGTTAAAATCAAATAAACATTCTTTTTCATATTCTTAATATCGGAATAACAAAAGAACTTATTAGAAAATTACAAAAAAAATTAAAAAAACTACAAGGTGAATAAAATCAGTAACCACTGAGGAATAACTACAATGGCAAAGAAAACCAGACTGATCCAGGTGAAGGTTTTGATAAATGCAAAAGATTTTCCTGGATATTCTCGGGCATAGATTCTCAGGTTGATTACACTTGCCAGAGAACCAATCAATGAACATAATCCTGCAGAATCAAGACCGTAAAGAAGTGCTTTTAAGTTCACTGTAAATGGCCATAATACAATTGAAGCTGGAACATTGGAAATTACCTGACTTAGAAGAATACTCCAGATATATTCATGTCCCGAAACTGAAGATTTAAGGAATTCCGCAATTTCTGGTTTCTGACAGATTGAAGAAGAAAATACAAAGAAACAGAAGAAAGTGAGTAAAAGTACATAGTCAGTACGAAGAAGAATTTTTTTGTCAAAAATAATCAGCGCAAGGGCTGTAATCAATGTAACATATGGCCAGAATCTTGTTCGACTTACGATTGTAAAAATTACAAGTACAAAAAGTGAAAGATAAAGGATTCTTTTACCTCTGCCTGCTTTTTCCCATGGAGTACTGACATTTTCTTCATTAATTATAATATGTTCGGAAGAATCTTTCCGATACAGAAACGAAATAAAAATAAATAGAAGGAATGCAGAAAAAATCCACAGAGGAAACATCATAAGCATAAAACTACCTGCATTGATTCCGCTCTGACTGAAAAGAAAAAGATTCTGCGGACTTCCAAAAGGAGTTAAAAGGGAACCTCTGATGGCCGCTATATTTTCAAAGGTTAATACGGGAAGAATATATTTTTCCTTGTTTCCCGCACGGAACAGAATGATTGTCAGTGGTACGAAAATAATCAGTGAAACATCGTTTGTAACGAACATGGATGAAAAGAAAACTGAATAGACAAAAAAACAGGTTAAACCTTTCATTGAAGAAAGCTTTGAAGTTTTTTTAAGAAGAGGCGAGAAAATATTTTCTTTTTTGAATCCTTCCAGAACTGTGAGAAGCATGAAAAGAATTGCCAGAGTCTTCCAGTCAATAGCAGTTATAAGTGTTTTAGATGGAGGAGTAATAAACAGTGAAAGGATTGCAGCAAAAAGTGCAACTACCAGCATAGGTTCTTTCTTAAAAAACGAAATAAGCTTTTTCATAATCAGCCCAATTATAGCAATTAACCTTTTTTATTTCGAGTATTTTGTGTAAAATTAGTTAATATGGAAAAGAAAGAAAGGGCTGGTCGCAATAGAACAATTACTCTTAAAGATGAAGATTACGCTGTTTTTGAAAAGAAATTGATTCTGGAAGAACAGCTTTCTGAATGTAAAGATTTTACAGATAAAACAATTAATTGTGATGTTTTAAAGGCTCTTGCATATATTCCAGATAATTTTGCGGACTTAATCATTATTGATCCTCCTTATAATCTGAGAAAAGATTTTAATGGAACCGTTTTTAATTCCCGTTCCGAAGAATCTTATGATGATTACCTGGCACAGTGGTTTCCTGTTGTTTGTAAAAAATTAAAGGAAAATGGAAGCCTGTATATTTGTGGAGACTGGAAATGTACTTCTTCGTTGCAGCGGGCGGTGGAGAAGGAACTTACAATATTGAATAGAATAACCTGGCAGAGGGAAAAGGGACGGGGTGCAAAATCAAACTGGAAAAACGGCATGGAAGATATCTGGTATGCAGTAAAAAATCCAGGAGATTATTATTTTAATGTTGAAGCAGTTAAGTTGAAAAGAAGGGTTCTGGCAACCTATAAAGTTGATGGAGAACCAAAGGATTGGAAGACGGAAGAAGACGGTAACTTTAGACTTACATATCCTTCGAACTTCTGGGATGACATCAGTATTCCTTTCTGGTCAATGCCTGAAAATACGGATCATCCAACACAGAAACCTGAAAAACTTTATGCCAAATTGATTCTTGCTTCTTCAAAGCCTGGGGATATGGTGTTTGATCCTTTTCTGGGAAGTGGAACAACCAGTGTTGTTGCAAAGAAATTAGGTAGAAAATACTGCGGAATTGAACTGAACAAAGAATACAGTCTTCTTGCTGAAAAACGACTGGAAATGGCTGTAACAGATAAAGAAATACAAGGTTATAAAGATGGAGTCTTTTGGGAACGAAACTCCGGAAAATAAGAAGGTGGAATATGAAGAAATTATTGCTGGTACTTTTTGCTCTGTCCCTTTTGTCAGAAATGGCATTTTGTAAAAAACGGGAAACATTGAGACTGCTTACCCCTGATATGATGCAGGCTGCAGAAGAAACTTACGGTATTGAAAAATTTAAAATTCCTACTGCAGAAATTTATGATACTCTCGACGATAAAATGATAAGTTTTGCAGATTATAATTTGAAAGGCGGAACTCAGACTGTAGATTCAATCGTTTTGACTCAGAAAAAGAAAAGATACATTATAAAGATTCAGGATGCTCAGACAACTGTTTCTTATGGTTGGGAAGCATATTTTAAGTTAATTAACGATGAAAACAAAGTTGTTCAGGTAATTCATAAGAAAGATATGGAAGATTCCGTTTATGCACTTTATGATTGTGATTTTGACGGATATGATGACCTGGTTTTCTTTACAGATAAAGAAAAGAAAGGAACAACTTATCATGTTTACTACTGGAATCAGACAAAGAAAATGTTTGAGAAAAAAGCAGATGAATTGCTTTCTCCATATTTTGATAAAAAACATAAACTTGTAGTAACTTCTCAGATTACTGGTGATGCAGAAAATCTTTATGAGTATTACAGATATGTAATGGGTGGAAGAAAATTCGTTGCCCGTGTAAGAATTACTCTTCCAGATGGAAAACCTGATACTGGTATTTTGCTTGCATATACAGAAAAGAAAAAGGCAAATTTTGAAACTGATGCAGGCGTCTATCTTTATGATTTGCTCTCTGTTTCGGAATTAAACAAACAGGAACCAGAAATTCGGGAAGATTTAATTCGCCAGTATGATGCACTTATGAAGAAAATAAATGCAATCAAATAGTGAAAATATTTACATTCTAATGAATAAGCCTTGTGGTTGTGTTTGTACTGCAAGGAGCGATTCTCATACAACAGTTTTTCAGCTGTTGCCAGAAGAGATTCAAAAGCTTCAGTGGGCAAAACGGGGTCACAGACTTCATACTGTTGGAAGATTGGATTGTGACACCAGTGGATTGCTGCTAATAACCACAGACGGAGAGTTTTCGCACAGGCTGACGGCTCCTGAAAGTCATGTTCAGAAGGTTTATAGGGTGGAACTTCTGACAAATGGGACAGAGGAAAATCAGCAGATGTATATTAAGCGTTTTGCTGAAGGACTTGTGCTTCCTGAGGAAAAAAAATCGCCAGAAATAAAGGTGGGACCTGCAAAACTGGAGTTTATTTCTGAAAATGAAGCTCTTGTTACTGTAAATGAAGGGAAATTTCATCAGGTAAGACGAATGTTTCTGGCGGTAGGGAATCAGGTGGTAAAACTTCAGAGGATTTCCATGGGGGAGTTTGAACTTCCAGAGGATCTGAAAGAAGGACAATGGTGTTTTCTGGATATAAAATAAGGCATATAAAAATATATCCAATTGAAAAGCCTTGTAAAAATGTTATAATATAGTATTGATTTAAAAATTAGTTGAAGCTCTTGTTTAGAGTATTTTTAATTTTTTTTCCTGGAGATTTTAAATGAAAAAAGCTTCGAAAATCTTTGCAATCGTATTTGCAGTTATGTTGGTTTCACTTTTTAGTGGATGTGCGTTACTTTCTGAATTATGGAATAAGGTAAAAGGCCCTGTTGATGAATGGACAAACTTTGAAGTTACAATGACATATAAGGGAACTCAGGTTGATCTTGATGTTTATTGTATGTATGTAAAAGATGGTTTTACTAATAAAAATATGAAGACTGACTATACATTTAACGAAGAAGGGCTTGCTATTGTTGTAGCACCTTATTTTGAATCTGGTGATTCTGGAAGTACTTCTGAAGATAAAACTACTAATGCAGAATATACAGCAATCCTTGAAGAATTCTTTGGAAACGAATTCAATACTTCTTATCTCTATAAATTCTGGAAAAATGGTGAAGCTGTAATCTTTAATAAAGATTCTGAAGGTAATATTAAGGAAGATGGAAAGGCTATTAAAATGTCACAGACTGCATGGAATTTGATTTATGCTGGTTCAAAATATGGTGCAGGACTTGAGATTGATGATGAAGCAGGACTTCCTTTCTGTTTAAACACAAAGGGTGGAAAAGCTTTCAAAGAATATGAATTGAATAAAGATGAAATGTGGAAGAAGATTCTCGCCGCTATCCTCATTAATAAATTGCTCTAGTCTTTAATGATTAGTTCATATAAGGGTTGTCTTCGGACAGCCCTTATTTTTTTAACTTAAATTTATCTAAAAATTTGCAAAATATACTAGTTGATGTATAATGTTAAAATCATGTTAGAAACATTGAATGATATTGATTACGAGAAATTCCGTAAGCTTATTTATGATGAAAGCGGCATTACTTTTCAGGCAACTAACCGTTCAATTTTGGATAGCCGAATAAAGGAATTGCTTCGTAAAAAGAACATTGCCACTCCTGGTGAGTATTATTCTCTTGTAACAAAGGATCCAGAGGAACTGAAACTGATGCTGGATTCCGTTACTACTAACTTAACTAGATTTTTCAGAAACCAGCCTCACTTTGATGCCTTTGTGAATTATGTTATTCCACATGTAATCGAAAGAAAAAAGGCTTCGATGACTGACCGTACTATCCGAATCTGGAGTGCCGGTTGTTCTACAGGTGAGGAACCTTATACAATCGCTATGATTATGAAGGAAATTTGTCCTCCAGGATTCAATTTTCAGATTACTGCTTCTGATATTTCCTTGAAATCACTTCTTGTTGGACAGAAGGGTTTTTATGCTGATGCTAAAGTTGATGGTATTCCTGCAAACTATCTTGCTAAATACTTTACAAAGATTGATGGTGGCTATCAGATGAAGAAAGAAGTTATGGACACAATTCGCTTTGACTACCATAACTTGAAAAACGATTCCGGGGCAAGAAATCTTGATGTTGTATTCTGCCGAAATGTATTGATTTATTTTGATGAAGCTGCTCAGCTTGCTGTAATCAATCGTTTCTGGAATTCTATGGCAAGTAATTCTTATCTTTTTATTGGACACTCTGAATCTTTATTTGGAATGAACACTCAGTTTGAATTCTTGAAGACTCAGTGGGCTTGTTTGTATCAGAAAAAATAATTTTTCGTGATTTATTGTACTTTTAGGAACTCAAAAAACTATGGATAAAATATCTGTATTAATATGTGATGACTCTGCATTGATGCGCAATCTTATTGGACGTATTATTGAAGATGTTGAAGGCTTTGAGATTGCTGCTAAAGCTGAAAATGGAGAAGACCTTCTTAATAAACTTGAAACTGTAAAACCTGATGTAATTCTTCTTGATATTGAAATGCCAAAAATGTCTGGAGTTGAATTCCTTCGTCAGAGAAAAGCCAGGGGTATTAAGGTTCCTGTAATTATTCTTTCTAGTATTGCAACTCAGGGTGCTGCTGTTACAATGCAGTGTCTTGAATTAGGTGCTTCAGATTTTATTACTAAACCAGGTGGATCTTCTGTTACTTTAAAGATAGGTGATGTTTCCTTTGAAATAATTGAAAAAATTTCATCATATGGTCGTAATCATGCTCTGATTTCTGGTAAAACTGTTCCAGATGCAGATTTCTTTATTCACCAGGCAAAACTTAAAGAAGCTGCTCGTTTTGTTGCCCAGAAAAAAGGTGAAGATGCGGCTAAAGTTGCGGCTACTTTATCAACACAGGAAAAGAATGCTCTTTCACATTGGGCTCCTGCAAAATCAAAAGAACCTGCTGTAATAAAACCGGAACGGGAAAGTGGCCGTATTGAAATTATTGCAATCGGAATCTCTACTGGTGGTCCAAATGCCTTAAGAGAAGTGTTTAAAAATTTATCACCTGATATTAAACAGCCGATTCTTGTTGTTCAGCATATGCCTGCAGGATTTACTCTGGAATTTGCAAACAGTTTGAATAATATTTGTCCTCTTACTGTTACAGAAGCTGTTGATGGTGAAAAGATAGAAGGTGGGCATATTTATATTGCACCTGGTAGTTACCATATGTATGTTGAACATTCAGGATTGTATAATTATATCAAACTTTCTCAGGATGAACCTAGAAATGGACATAGACCTTCCTGCGATGTTCTTTTTGAATCGGTTGCTAAGATTTTCCAGAACCGTTCGCTTGGAATTATTATGACAGGAATGGGAAGGGATGGTGCTGCGGAACTTGCAGAAATGCGAAAGAAAGGTGCCAGAACTTTAGGCCAGGATCAGAAAAGTTCAATTGTATACGGAATGCCAAGAGTTGCCTTTGAACTTGGGGCTGTACAGAAACAGGTTTCCCTGGAAAATATGGCAGAAGAAGTTAATAAGCTTGCTATTGAATACAGATAGAATGAAAAGGAGCTGAAAAATCAGCTCCTTTTTTTATTTCAAATCTTTTAATCTTTTTTCACATTCATTTTTGCCTTTGCTGTTATGAAGCATGTCATAGGTATCTTTCAGATTAAAAATGGCATCTTCATAATAAGGATTAATCGTAACTGCCATTTCGAAATGTTCGGCAGCATCATCAAATGCATTCTGCTGGAAAAAAATTACTCCCATTAAATTCCAGAAATGACAGTTTGTAGAGTTTAAATCAATTCCTTCGAGACAAAACGAGAAAGCCTGAGTGTAATCTTTTTGCTGAAGACAGACGGTAGCAAGAGTTTCTAAAACTTCTTCATTTTCCTGGGATAAAGCATATGCCTTTTCCAGGGCATTTCGAGCATTTTTTAAATCTCCTGCATCTCGATAAGTAATTCCAAGATTTGCCCAAAGTCTATAATTGGTCTGTTCAATGGTGATTGCTCTTTTGAAACAGGCAATGGCACTAAAATAGTCTCCATCAGATGCGAGAATAATAGCCTGATTGTTTAATTTGTCTGGTCGTTCTGTCATCTGAAATTCTCCGGAATCATGGAATCAAAAAGCTCTGAAATTAGAGCTGAATCTGAAAGGAGTTTACAGTTTTCACGAATAAGTCGTTTTCCTTCTTCTGCAGCAAGTTTGATACAATCGCTTGTGTTTAACAGAGCAATACATTCTTCAACAGCAGGGGAATCGATTCCTTCTTTTGCCGCCTGAGTCATAAGTTGTGAGATTCTTGATTTATCTTCAGGTTTCTGCTTGATGTGAATTAAAACCGGAAGGCTCTTTTTTCCTTCAACAATATCATCGCCTCGCTTTTTGCCAACATTTCCTGTTGTAAGATTTATAACATCATCAATGATTTGAAATCCCATTCCAATATTTGCTGATATTTCACCATATTCAAGAGCTTTTTCTAAAGTTGTGCCACCTGCATAGAATCCTATCTGTGCAGCAAGAGCGGCTAAAGTTCCTGTTTTGCATCGAACCATGGCTTTGTATTCGTCTTCTTCTGGGAAAAAATCTTTCTGCTGATGCCAGGTGATGTCCATTGCCTGGCCAAGATGAAGTTTACGGGCTTCGGTTAAACATAATTCTGAAAGCTTGAGTTTTGTCTTGTCGGAAAGGTTCATTCGATTGAGACAAACAGGAGCCTGAAGAAAGAGCCATGCCCCAGAGTTTACCGCAGCATCAATTCCAAAACTTATGTGTGCAGCAGGTTTCCCCCTCCTGAAATCTGCAGAATCTTCTATATCATCATGAATCAAACTGGCTGTGTGAACGAATTCTACAAGTGAAACTAAATCGTATACTTCCTCATCCGAAACAAGAGGATTTGAAGTTTGAGTTTTCGCCAGTTCGTAGCAGAGAACCAAAAGAAGTGGACGCCAGCGTTTGCCTCCTAAATCAATGAGGTTTTTATCTGGTCGTACAAGATTTTCGATATATGAATTTTTTGCCGCATCTGGAAGTTTTCCAAAAGTTGCGGTTTTCCAGTCATCAGTAATATTCATGCTTAATGCTTTGTCTAAAGCACTTTCAATTCTGGATAAACGTTCTGAGAATTCTTTGTTCATACTTTAAGTATAGTGAAAAATGACGGGAAAGGAAAATAAAATCTTACAAATGGGACAGAGGAGATTGGGATTAATGTTAATTATGTTGCGGAACAGCACTGTTATGTGTTAGATGTGAGATTGAAAGTGAAACTGAGAGGTTTTATCTGTCATTTGGGACAGAGGAAAAAAATACTTGTCTTAAATCATAGAACTATTTGCAAATATTCGATATTATTTTTTTCAGAGGTCGATTTATGGAAACACAGAAAGTTAAAACTACTTGGAAGGGAGTTCTTCTTTTATTATTAACAGCAATGATATGGGGGACTTCATTTATTGCTCAGCGTTTTGGGACTGATTCCGGGGTAGAAGCTTTTACTTTTCAGGGAATCCGTACTTTATTAGGTGCTTTTGTATTACTTCCTGTAATTTTGATTAGAGATAAAATTTCTGCTAAATCTATGACTGAAGAGCAGCTTGCAGAAAGAAAGAAAATTGACAAAAAAACAATTATTTATGGAAGCATTATAGGTTTAGCTTTGTGTGCAGCATGTAATCTTCAGCAGTTTGCCTTTGTTCTTTATCCTGAAGGAGAAGGATCTGGTAAAATTGCTTTCATTACTGCTATGTACATGTTTTTTGTTCCTATCGTTGGTCTATTTTTTAAGAAAAAAGTTTCTGGTATTACATGGTTATGTGTTGTCATGGGCTTTATAGGTTTATATTTTTTGTGTGTTAAGGCCGAGGGATTTGGGGGAATTAAAAAGGGTGATATTGCTTCTTTTGCATGTGCATGGTTCTTCTGTATTCAGATTCTTTTGATCGAACGATATGCACCTAATTGTGATGGTGTAAAACTTTCATGTGTTCAGTTTTTTGTAGCAGGTCTTATTTCATTGATTTTGATGTTCATTTTTGAGAAACCTGAATTAAGTGCTATTAAAGCAGGTATGTTTTCAATAATTTATTCAGGTGTTATGAGTTGTGGTTTTGCTTATACATTCCAGATTATTGGACAGAAACAGTGCGAAGCAACAATTGCATCTTTGTTAATGTGTATGGAATCTGTGTTTGCAGTTCTTTCAGAAGCTGTTGTATTTAGAAAAATCTTGACTCCTTGGGAAATTCTTGGTTGTGTCATTATGTTTGTTGCAATTATAGTTTCTCAGCTTTCAGATTTGATAAAATCGAAAAAGAATTAAGCTGTTTTCAAATCTCCTCTGTCCCATTTGTCTGAAATCTGACAAATGGGACAGAGGAGATTTTTTTTTGCTCTTGGGTTTTAGGGCAGAGCCCTAGGAGATGGGGGTAGCGGAAAACAGCGGAAACGCTGTGAACTGACACCAAAAAGTTGGACAAATTTATTATGAAAAATGAATTATCCAGTTGAATTAAAGGTGAAAGTTTTGTCAGAATATGAGCAAGGAAAAATTGGTTATAAACTGATTGCAAGAAAGTATGGCCTAAAAAGAG
>JAZQOB010000103.1:0-1821 GCA_045627625.1 Treponema sp. | reverse complement strand
AGCTTTTTTCTCTCCTACAAGATTGTAGGCTTTTACTTCTGCAATTCCCTGAACATATTCAAGAACGCTGTCCACAAGTTTTTCATCAGCATCATACTTTGATTTTGCAAGTCTTTTTCCCTGAGCCTGTAAACCTGTATTAGCAATAAAAAACAATATGATTGAAGCAGCTACAATATGACCAATTCGCCAGTCAAACAAAAAAATGAAAACTGCAATGATTGCTGTCGAAATATAACCCTGAGTACACATCATAACAATTCGTGTAGCAATATTACTCATAGCTTCTGCAACATTAGTTGTTACATTGGTAATCTGCCCCAACGAATTTTGGTTGAAATAACCCATTGGTACATAGCGCATGTGCTCCGCAATTTCAATTCTTTTGTTAGCACAAGATTCATAACCAGCTTCAGTCTGTAAAATTGTACATTTATTCTGAATAAGTCCTGTTCCAATAACACTAAAAACCATAATTCCAAAAGATATAAGTATTGTTCTATGTTCTAAGTTCCCCTGCACAATGGCTGTAAGCATTATATAAATGGCAGGAATTTTAAGTGCCTCAAAAAATGCTTTTACAACTCCAAGCCACATACTGGCTTTCAGCTTCTTTTTATTGCCTGTTCCGCAAAAATCAAAAAAACGTTTGAATATTTTAAGCATAATTCTCTCCCTCTATTCGTCTTTTACGCTGATATGAGCTTCCCACATCTGCTTGTAAAGGCCGCCTTGTTTAAGCAAGTCCTCATGTGTTCCAAAACTGTCAATGTTTCCGTCTTTGACAACGAAAATCATATCCGAATTGATGATTGTAGAAAGACGATGTGCAATAACAATGAGAGTTTTTCCTTCAACAAGCTTTGCAACTGAAGCCTGAATGATTGCTTCATTTTCAGGATCCGTGTAGGCTGTAGCCTCATCAAGAATTACAATTGGAGCATTTTTAAGCATTGCCCGCGCAATGGAAATTCGCTGACGTTCGCCTCCGCTTAAATGAGCCCCGGCTCCGCCGCAAACAGTTTCAAAGCCCTTTTCCAAACTCATAATAAAATCATAAACACCAGCTTTTTTAGCAATCGCCTCAACTTCCGCATCAGTTGCATTCGGATTTCCCAAGCGAATATTTTCACAAATAGATTTATTAAACAAATAATTATCCTGATTTACATAGGCAATTATATTATTGAGAGTTTCCAAAGTAATATTACGAACATCAACTCCACCAATTTCAATTGAACCGCCATTTACATCCCACAAAGAAGCAATAAGTTTTGCAATTGTGGATTTTCCGCTTCCGCTTGGCCCAACAATAGCTGTTACCTTACCGGCAGGAATTTCCATGTTGATTCCATGAAGAATCTCTTTTTCTTTATACCCAAAGTGAACGTTTTTTAGTGTGATTTCGTTTGTTAATGGAACAACTGTGTTAACACTTGGGCGAGACAATTCAGGACCATCAAGAATATCTGTGACTTCACCAATTATTAACTTGATTTGAGCAAGATCATCTGTGTAGCTCATTACCGTAATTAACGGGGTAATTGCACAAGTACTAAGAATCATAGCCATAATCAACTGAGTTGAATTAATACTTCCGTGATAAAGCATAAGGCCGCCTAATGGAAGTACACTTAGTAAAACTGCGGGAGTAATAGACATTGCAAAACTGAACCAGACATTACAGCGTTTCATCCAGTCTACATAGCAGGCAGCACCTTCTTTTGCAGCAGCTACAAATTTTTCATAGGAACTTTCTGCTTTTCCAAAAGCTTTAATAACTTCAATACCATTGATGTATTCAACCGCAGTATCGTTTAA
>JAZQOB010000102.1:0-7450 GCA_045627625.1 Treponema sp. | reverse complement strand
CCTCCGGTTACACACTAAATTTCGACACCTTACCCTTAATCAGGTAAAGTCCTCTAATCTCATTCTTATTAACGGCAGTATCTCCTTCGAAATTAGGATTTATTGACCGCAATATAATGAACTCTTCTGTTTCGCCCGGGTGGACCGTCTTGATGACGCGCCAGGCTTCTGTTACGACAAGGTAAGTTTCGCCCCAGAGGATCTTTTCTTCCGGCACTTTCTCGCTGATGATTACAATGTCCCCGTTAAGGATTTTAGGCTTCATGCTGTCACCGAATACAGGGAATGCCGCAAAGCAGTCTGCGAAGCCTGGCAATTCATAGTAACAGCTTGGTTTTACCTCCAGCAGAGCTTCTTCAGATTCAACACTTGCCATGACATCAAAGCAATAGAACGGAATCCTGTTAGGTCTTGTTTCGTCACATTCAACTGCAACTGATTCTGCAACAATTGGCTCCAGTTCCGGAACGCCTTCACCTGTCAGGAAGTAATCGACATTAAGATTTTGATTTTTTAACCCATAAACAAGACTTCTTGGTAAATTAATTTTCCCGTCTCTAAACTTTCCTAAAGTCCCATTTGAGAGTCCCAGTGTTTTTTCGATCTGTGATAAAGAACCTTTATAGTAATTTACTAAACGGTTTAGTATTTCTGCATTTATAATCATTATTTTTCCTAAATAATTTAGTAGTTTTGCTTGACAATTAGTAATGATTTAGTAAAATACTAATTGTACTAAACAAGTTAAGTGCAAATGTGCACTGGGAAACGTTGAACTTAACAAGTTTAGCATTTTTTTTATCGAAAGGATAGAAGAAGGACTTTAAGGAAAAAGGAGGAACAATGGCCAATGTAAAACTTACACCGGAACAGGTTCATGATTTGCTGGTAAAAGCAGTAGAACGCAAAAAGCAGCAGATGATCCCTGATGTTACAAGGGAAGAAGGAATGTACATCCAGTATCAGCTTAGGCTTAAAGGATATACATACGCAGGAATTGCAGCAGAGCTTGATTGCTCACGCTCTGCAGTAATGCAGGTAGTTACGGGGCGCTCGCACAGCCGCCGTATAGAAAAAGAAGTAGCAAGTGTTCTTGGGTTTGAATCCTGGAACACCATGCTTAAAACAATCCGCGCCGCCGCGTGATTGGGGAATGAAGATGGAAACTGAATTGACATCAGAAGAATCCTACATCGAAGAAAAGCATCTGCAACATGATAGCGAAGAACAATATCTGAAGCGTCTTAAGCGGGAAATTGGCAACGAAAAAAGAAAACATCCAGCAAAGGAAAGGAGGAAGAAAAAATAGAGCTCTGGAAAAACAACAGAAAACCGCCCTATATGGACAGCGAAGAAAAGGACCTGAATCCGGACAAAGTGCATTATGCGGTCCGGAACATGTCTTACAGTGGTTTGCAGGCAATGGCAGCTTACGGGCTGTTGTTACTTGCAAAGTTCAAAAGCCCTGCAGAAATCTGCAGCGATTTAGAATCCCTTGGAGGAAATTATGAATCAAACTAAAGAAACTTGTTCCGAAAAAGACGACCGCACAATCACATTTGGACAGACTGACTATGCGGCCTTGATGGATAAGCTAGGCGATCTTCGCTCAGCTTTGTATGAAGGACATCTGGGAAATTCGAAAGAAGCCTGCTTAAAGGCAAGTGGCATCTTGCAGCAGGTCTCAGACATCCTATCTAAAGGAATTATATCAAATAACGCTTAATGGCGTAAGGAGTAAATTATGGAAAATAAGCAGGAAGTGCCTGAAGGCTACATGAGAAACAGTCGCGGTGGTTTGGATCCAATTGATATGGTAAAGGAAATCGACAAATTGCGTGACCAGATGGTTAAAGAAATTGTTGTCGAATCAATGGCAGAAAGTAAACGCTTGCAGTCAATGAAACAGAAATTTTTTGAAACAATTTCAAGTTTCGTTGACTTATCAGCTGAACAGTACGGCATTCAGTGTGGTGGGAAAAAAGGAAACATGTCTTTTCTTTCTTACGATGGAGAGTACAAAGTTCTTGTGTCTGTTAATGAAAACGTGGTTTTTGACGAACGTTTGCAAATTGCCAAACAGCTTATAGACGATTGTATCTCTGACTGGGCGAAAGATTCGCGTTCTGAAATAAAAGCACTTGTTCAAGATGCCTTCTATGTTGGTAAAAACGGAAATTTGAATACAAGCAGAATTTTAGGTCTTCGCCGTCTTGATATTACTGATAGTCGTTGGCAGGAAGCGATGAAAGCTATCAGTGATTCGCTTCAAGTTGCAGGAAGCAAGCAATACATCAGAATCTATCGCAGAAACAAAGAAAATCAAGATAAATACGATCTTGTTAATCTTGACGTTGCATCGCTTTAATCGTTTAGGGCTTGAGCTTTCTGGATGTCAGTTCAAGCCTGACAAAGGAGTTTAAAAAAAATGAACAGCATAGTTCCAAGTAATAATTCAGTATCTGCAAAAGAAGCTTTCCCTTTTGAACAGGAAATCATTCAGTGGGATTTGGAATCAGCAATTAACCGTTGTTCTGAAAACTTTCACAGCTTTCAGAAATCAGCTGCTCTGCTTGCCAAAGATTTATACATCGCACATGAAGTTCTTGCTGTTCGTGGTGGAAACAGAACAGAAGATGCTCCTGAATTCACCTGGACAAACTTCTGCGATGCAGTAGGAATCAGCCGAAAAACAGCCATGCTCTGGATGAAGCTTTACGACCCAGTAGAAGACCGTGTAAGAGCACCAGAAGAACTTGCACCTATGAAGAGTGCAAATCTTGAACTTGATGACGGTGGACACGAAGCTCGCGTTGCTCATGCCATGGCTACAGGTGAACGCCTTGCCGGATGGACTCAGAAAGATGAAATCGAATACAAAAAGCGCATGGCAAATGAACACTTTGCAGAACTTGCTAACAAGTGGATGACAAAGAAAATCAAGACCAATTTTAAAGGCCGTGATTACTTTTCAGAAGCGATGCAGAACGCCAAGCAGTACGCACGTTTCACCCTTGAAACAAAAGACCAGACTCTCGCACAGATGGAGCTTCTGGAACACATTTCCAACTATTTGAAATCATTCGAAGACCCTTCAACACGCCTTGCCGCTGGTTACAACATCGGCTTAAGAGTTCGTGAAGTAATCAATGAATTTGCAAATCAGATGGCAGAACTTAATCAGTTCGATTCAGTAGAGGTGGAATAATGAATGCATTTGTTCCGGTAGTAGACAAAAAACACCCTTTGCGCTGTGCGGTTTATGACCGCTATATGCGCCGCAGTCCCCTTAAAACAAAAGTTGAAGTGTACAACGAAATTGCAGAAGAATTCGGCATTTCAGTTTCTACAGTTCAGCGTTACTTGAAGACTGTTGAAAGCGGTGTTTTTATTGACGAGTCAAAAAAACAGGGCCGTCACGTTTATGCCTGGGATGATGAAGCTTTAAGTTTCTTTACAAACTTTTACCTTGCCGCAATGGCAGAAGTTGGAGGCTGTACAGTCCGTAATGCTTACGAGTACACCAAGAAACGCGCAGAACAGGAAGGCTGGAGCATTGGATCAGAACAGAGCGCATACGTTCACGCCCGGAAAATAAGCCCGGCAATGATCATGCTCGCCAAAGGCGGACAGCGCGCCCTGGATAACATGTTCTACATCAGCAGAGATTTGAGCAAGCTCAAACCTTTCCAGCTGATTGTAGGAGACCAGCATCGCTTTGACTTCTGGTGTCTTGCTGATGACGGAAAGACTTACATCCGCGCTGAATGTTACCTGTGGCTCGATATGGCAACCCGTGTTGTTTATGGTGTCAGCTTTGACCCTCACTACAACACAAGAACAGTAACACGCGCACTGCGTATGGGAATCCAGCGTTTCGGAAAGTTTGAATCTACTTACAACGATAATGGTTCTTCAGAAAAATCTGCACTCTCAACACAGATTGTTCAGGCTCTTCAGAGCTACGGAGTTAAGTTCCTGGATGAAGCTGACCTGTATCACGCAGACAATGGACGGTACATCGTAGAAGACACAGAAGGCTGTGTAGTGGATGTAGTAAAGACAAAAGCAGAATGGGAAAAACAGCACAGAAGAATTTTCGCCCGTGTTAAGAACGCAAAAACAAAACCAATTGAACGATTCTTCAACACCTTGGAACAGATTCTCCGTGACTTGTGCATTCCAGGATATGTAAAAGAAATGGGTATGTCGGCACCTGAAGAAGAACAGGCAGACAAGCGTTTAAAGTGGCAGAAAAAAAACGGATATATTCTGACCTATGATGAATTCATCAAGAAGGTTGCTCAGGCTCTGGATATATACGAAAACCGCCGCCATGCAACTTTAGGCTGTACACCAAAAGAACAGCTTGAAGAATACAAAATGCAAGGATGGATGCCTACATACATAGACCCAAGAGATGAAGCTTATCTGTTTATGGAATCAGCTTTCGCAACAGTAAAAGGAGACCGTGTAAGACTCAACAACGTTGACTACATAGGACCGGAACTGACACAGGAAATGATTCTGCAGAACAGAGGAACACTTGTTGCATACAACAGACAGAAGATTGAACTGCGGTATGACCCTGAAAATCTTGACATCGGAGTTTTTGCAATTGAACCAGGAACTCATCACGCAATCGCTCTTCGCCCTGTAGAAAAAATTGACATGCTTGATGATGAAGCAATGGTTAAGAGCCTTGAATGGAAAAACCGCAACATCACAGCCGTTAAGAAAGCATTCGAAGATGCAACAAAAGACAAGTCAATTCGCGTACTTTCAGAACCTCAGAAGTTCCAGGAATTACGCAATTCAGAAAAATTAGCAGAACAGGCAGCAGCCATTGAAGCTCCAAAAGAGCAGTTCAGACCAACACCTGTTATCAGAAAAGCTGACCAGGAAGAAGAAGAATTTGCAATTCCTGAAAGCAGAAAACGCACCGAATCCTATGAATCTGAATTCATTCCAAAATCATTCAAATCTGAAAGTGAAATGTCAGATGAAGAATTCATGCAGGGCTTAGTCAGCAGAATATCATCGGAAAACATTCTGCGTTCACACACAAAGGATGTATTCATGACAGACCGCGACAGATACCAGTCTATCCTGGAACGTTATCTGAACGGTGAACGCTTGAACCGTGAAGACCTTGATTTCAAGTTCTTCTACGAAGGAAAAATGACACCACAGGAAGAAGCTTATTTTGAAGCGTTCACAAAAAATAATTTTAACAGAGGTTAAAAAATGGATTTAAGACAAGTTATAGAAGCAAACAGATTGTCTATGCAGGAAGCAGCCAATGCTCTTGGAGTTGATAAAACACAGGTTGTTAAGGTGTGTAACAGAACTTATCCTCACTGGGAAGAAAAGGAAGTAGAGTTCATTCATCACCTCCAGGAAGCAGGCTACAACAACACTATACCACAGGGAATTAATATTAATACAGACGTACTGGTGATGAATCAGAACGTCATGAATTTCCAGGCTCTGGCAGATGATTTGTCAGATCCAAACGGCTCTTTGTCTTCATCAATCGGAATGGCAATCGGAACTGCAGAACGCGGCAAAACACATGCCGCCAAATGGTACGCACAGGAAAATCAGAACGCCTGTTACGTTCTTTTCGTTGACGGCTCAAGCCGTGTTCAGCTTCTCCGTGACATCTGCGATGTAGTAGCTCACACAAGACCTTACAGCTTCAGCGCATGTGTAGCAACTTTGGAAGAGTCGTGCAAATATGGCCGTCACCTGGTAATCATTGATGAAGCCGACAAACTTCCGGTTCAGCTTCTGGAAATGCTCCGTGGCATCAATGAACGCTGTAACCTTCCTTTTCTTCTGGTTGGAGAGGAAGGACTGAAGACCAAAACAGACAGAGTTCCACGCCTTCGCTCAAGAATCCGTCAGCCTGTTGTTTTGTTCGAAAAAGCAAAGAGTGTTGATGTTGCCGCTTACTATCACGAAGCCGCAGGACTGCAGATCACAAGAGAAACTGCAGAACGCCTTGCACGTCATGCCCAGGGCGGATTCAGATCTATCGTTAATGATTCCATTGCACTTTCGAAGATGTCAAAAGCTTCGGCTTTGGACACCATCACTGAAAAGATGCTGGACCAGCTTTCAGCCTAGGAGGTTTTCATGGCAAAAGAAAAATCATACAGAGCCCGGTTGATTGGAATGATTCACATGCAGAAGTCAGCCGCAAAGCTTACAGATGAAGAGTACAGAGCATTGGTTACAGGCGCAACCGAAAAGCAGTCCTGTTCTGAATGCAGTATTCAGGAACTGTTCGCAATACATCGGGACCTTAACGCCGTGCTCATCAAACAGGGACAGAAAGGCTTTACTTTCTACAGAAATTCGAAGCCTAAAGGGGGAGCAACTATTCAGGATGCAGTCATTGCCAGGGCAAAGAAAGTACTGGGTGAAAGCTGGGAAGAACGCCTAAAAGGATTCTTACAAAAACTGAATAAAACCTCAGTTTACAAATGTACAGACAAAGAAATCCGCCAGATTATGGGATGGATTTCATTAGTAGCAAAAAAGGAAAAAGCAAATGGAAGATAAATTTCGAGTAAAGCTTATTGACAGTAAATACAACATCAAACCAGGAACACGGATTAGATATCCGTACAATGAAGGCTTCTGCAAACATTGCGCGCGAGTTCGCACAGATGATTACTGCTCTGGCCTGGATAACGCCTGCGATAAAGTTCTTTTCTGCATGGCGTATTTCTATAAGAGACCAAAATGATAAAACAGTTACAGTTCTTTGACAACGAAGAACTCAGGCAGCCCGCTCTATCTGCAGAAGAAAAAGAAGTTCTGATTCATAAGCTCATAGATCGGGCAAACCTTGGGGTTCAGTTCCTGTATGGAGTTAATGACACAGCTAATATGTTGCGGCTGACAATTGATGAAATGCAGGGACTGATCTATTCCTATCGGCTAGATTGCACCAGCATCAGGACAACGTTAAGAATCCCGTGGTGGTCAATCTGTGAATACTTAATAGACCCGGCTGAGGATGTGGACAAAGCAGTGGCAGAATACATCAAATCTCTGCCACATAAAAGCCTGGAAGAAGTTTAAAAAAGTTGGAGGAAACCATGCGTCAAATCATTCAAGAAAACGAAATCGACGAAGAAGCCGCTTATGAATTTTTGAATGACTGCTATCGCGGTGTAGATCTTCTGCCAAATGTTCCGTCAAAAATAACACCACAAATTGCAGCAGCAATTCTGAATGTTTCAATGCCAACCATTGAACGAATGCTGCAGGAAAAACAGCTTAAATTGACTAAGAAAGACCTTCAGAAATACATCTTCGACAACATGCTTTGTAACCGTCCAGTAGCCTGGGACGATGAGGAAAAAATGAACGCAAAAGCAAGAGACTTAAGCGAAAAAGAAATGATAGAGCATAAAAAAGCCTTCAGCGATATCGA
>JAZQOB010000101.1:0-44207 GCA_045627625.1 Treponema sp. | reverse complement strand
CTTTCAACATCAATTCCGGCACCATCATCTTTAATTTCAATAACAATCTGGTTACCTTCATTGGCAGCACGAAGTAATACAGTACCAGTTTCGCTCTTTCCTACTTTCGTACGAACATCAGGAGTTTCGATACCATGGTCTACTGAGTTTCTTACACAGTGCATAATTGGATCAAGAAGATCTTCAACTACAGATTTATCAAGTTCTGTGTCTTCACCTTCAATTACCAAATCAATCTTTTTGTTCAAATCTTTCTGCAAATCGCGAACAACTCTTGGGAAACGGCTGAAAATCTGATTAATAGGAACCATTCGGATTTTCATTACCCCTTCCTGCAATTCGCCGGAAATTGTACCAAACTGCTGTGTATAAGAACGGAAACGACCAGAAATACCTTTTAATTCAGCTTCGTATGAATCAAAAAGATTTGTCATAGATCCAAACTGATCAACCATTTCTTTTTTAACATCAGATGGATTTTCCCCATTTGAAATTCTCTGAGCATAATCAGGAAGCAAATCAAAAAGTGAACGAATATTTTCTTTAAGAGTTGATTCCAAAGACTGGAAATTATTCAATTCATTAGCAGTCTGAGTAGCAAGCTGGTTGAAAGAAGCCTTTACAATTACAGCTTCAGAAACAAGGTTCAAAAGATTATCAATTCTTCTTGAATCTACACGAAGAATTGAACCCTGTGAATTATGTGCATCTTTCTTTGGTTCAACCTTCTTAACTTCAGCTTTATCTTCAGAAGCAGCGGCAACTGGTGATACTGGTGCAGCAGCAGGAGAAGGAGTCTGTTCTCTCTGAGCAATATTATCTTTAAGAATATCGTTAAGTAAATCTTCCTGAGATTTAACTGGTTCTGCAGGTTTAGCAGCTGGTTCTGGAGCGGCAGATGCAATATTATAATTATCATCTGTAAGCAAATGAGCATCTGTAACAAGAGTTACATCGCTTAAGAAAGCAGCATCTTCAATTTCTGCACCTTCAGATTCTGTAGCCACATAATAGAATACATTTTCGTAGAACTGATCTTCATAAAGAGCGTCAAAATCTGGTACAGTCTTTAATACATTACCAATTGATTTAAGAGCGGCAAATACCTGAATACCACCAACAGAATTCATTGGATTGTTTTCATCAAACTTAATTCCAACACACCAGAGTTTCTGTCCACCTTCGCAGGCAGATTTTAATTCAAGGTAATCCCCTTCTGAAATCTGCGGATATTTTAAACCTGAATCTGCAGCAGGAGCTGGAGTTGCAGCAACAACAGGAGCTACTGGAGCAACTGGAGCCGGAGCAACAGGGGCAACAGGTTTTGCAGCAGGTTTAGCACCTTTTACAGGAATATATGCATGAAGTTTATCAAGAATACCTTCAATATTTTCACCATAAGCAGCACCTTCCTGTCGGGATTCAAGCATTGCTTTAATAACATCAATAGAAGTTAAGAGAAGATCTATAACATTCTCATCTACCTTTAATCTGTCAGAACGGATTTCATCCAAAACATCCTCAACAGAATGAGTAAAATGAGTAAGTTCAGTCATTTCTACTGTAGCGGAACCACCTTTAAGAGTGTGTGCAGCGCGGAAAATTTCATCAATAGCTTCATGATTAGTTGGATCGTTTTCAATAACAAGTACATTACTTTCCAACTGTTCAACTTGTTGTTCAGCCTCTGCAAAGAAGTCTTTAAGGAGTTCTTCATTATTTGGGTCAAGATAATCACTCATACAAATTATTATATACCTAAAATCATAGTTTTCAAGAGAAAACTATGAAATTTGTTTAATTCAAAATTATAAAAAGATGATATAAAGTAGTTTAGAAAGTTTTTATAAAGTTTTAGTTAATTTTAACCGATAATATATCTGGTAGTTTATATATTTTTGATGACATGGAGGTCGTTATGTCACTTCGAAAAGTAATTTATTCTATATTTGCAACTTCTCTTATCTTCTCTTGCAGTGAATTGTTCGCCTACACTTTTTTTACAGGCAATGCCGGAGTTCAGGCAACTTACGAAGGAATTGATAACGGTGGAAAATATGATCCTAATTTAAGCATGGAAGCTTATTTTGAAGGACAGTTCAATTTTTCCAACAATCTTTGGAGTCATTTAAATATTTCTCTTGCTACAGAAGACTTTTTAACTGATACACTTTTCCAGGATACAGATGCAAAATTTAACATCAACGAACTTTCACTGGTTCATCGTCAGACTTTTACTCCATTAACTAATTTTGCCAGTGTTTATCTTGGAACTTACGACACAATCGGTTCGGATATTTTCTTAATCAGATATTTAGGAAGTAAGCCAATTGCTTCAAAATTAATGACTACCTGGCTTGGATCTGGAAAAAACAGATTGTACGAACAGACAGGAATTGGTTTTACAGATATTATCAGAATCAATTCACAGCCATTAGCAATTGGAATCAATATGTTCTTCAATCAGGATTTAGGTTATTTCAAATATGACTCAGATCCTTCAAACGATACAGAAAAGAACTATTTTAATACTGATTTAAGACTTGCAGGTTTGTATAAATACTTTACTTTTGATGTTTCAGGAGGAATTGGTTTTCCTGGAAACGGAATCGATTCATCTTTAGGTTATATTCAGATTAAATCAATTTTTGTACATGCAGGTGCTACCCTCTTATTTGGAAATACATTCACTAACAGTCTTTTTATTCAGGCTGGTGTTAAAAATGCAAAATTTGATTTGAATGGAGGCTTTAAGGCACATAAAGATCAGTTCTTCTTGCTTGCTGAATCAAGACTTATTATCGAAACTGCCCGTTTGAATTTTACCTTCTATTCTGTTCCTAAAGCCTGCACAGAAAGTTTAACATATCTTGAAGATACATTAGGTTTTGATATAAATGTATATGGAGACAATGTGGAAGTTGGTGGAAAAACCTTTACAATTGGTACACACCTTAATGTTTCGTTCCCAGACAAATACGCCTATGACATTATTGATACAGGATTTACTTCAATTGCCAGCAGCATTAATGATGTAAATCTTTTTATCAATCCTTATATTTCAACAGTATTCTTAACTGGTGAACTGGATATTGATGCATCATTCAATGTGCTTGGCTTCTGGAAATCTAAATGGTATGAAAATATGAATCTGAGTTTTGGATACAAACTTCAGATGTAAAAATAATTTTAAAATTTCAGTTTAAGCAAAAAAAATGTCGGGTTTTATCCCGACATTTTTTTTTGCTTAAAAATATTTTTTCTAGAATGTAAACTTCTTCAATCTGTCACATGCTTCAACAACATCTTCGTGATGACCAAAAGCACTGATACGAATGAAAGATTCACCAGCAGGACCAAAACCACTACCTGGTGTTGTAACGATATTACATTTCTCAAGAAGGGTATCAAAAACATCCCAGCTCTTCTTTCCAGGGAACTTAACCCAAACATATGGAGAGTTACCAGTGTAGTAAACCTGAGCACCAGCAGCCTTAAAGTTATCCCCTTCTACAGTTTCTTTAATCAATTTAGCATTTTCAAGATAGTAGTCAATTACAGATTTCATAGCTTCAAGCCCTTCTTCCTGTAAACAAGCAAGACCACCAGCCTGAGCAATATTTGAAGCACCATTGAACAAAGTTGTCATTACACGGTTCCAATCAGCATGAACAGAAGAACCATCAGCATATTTCAATTCTTTTGGAACAACTGACCATCCTAAGCGAACACCAGTAAAACCAGCAGGTTTAGAATAAGAGTTGATTTCAATAGCACAAGTTCTAGAACCAGGAATTTCAAAAATAGTCTTTGGAAGTTCTGGATCACGAATAAATTCTCTATAGGCAGCATCATAAATAATGATACAGTCGTTTTCGTTAGCAAAATTTACAAGTTTTGTAAGTTCTTCTTTTGTTGAACAAGCTCCAGTTGGATTATTAGGAGAACAGAAATAAATCAAAGAGTTCTTCTTAACAACAGACAAATCTGGGAAAAAGTTATTTTCTGGAGTACAAGGCATGTAAGTAACACCCTTATAACCTTTACCATTATTCTTTCCGGCAGCACCAACAATTACAGAACCGTCAACATATACAGGATAAGCAGGATCCTGAACAGCAATTTTTACACCACTTCCAAACAAAGTCTGAATTCTGGCAATATCACATTTAGCACCATCAGAAATAAAAACTTCATCAGCCAAAGCAATTCCAGGATAGAATACTTCAGCAATTTTTTTACGGAGTTCAGTCATTCCCTGTTCATCACCATAACCAGAATAACCTTCTTTTGTTGCAAGACCCAAAGCATAATCAGAAAGAGCTTTTGCAATGTACTGTGGAAGAGGTTCTGTTGTATTACCAATTCCAAGACTAATAATTTTAGCTTCTGGATGAGCCGATGCATACTGCTTTCTACGGCGTGCTACTTCAGGAAAAAGATATCCTGCACTAAGATTCTTAAAACCTTTGTTTCTCTTAATCATATATATCCTCCATAATTATAAACCAGTTAATTCCTAATAAATGATATAATATAGTAAATTAACAGTGAATTTCAATTGTTTTTTGTTGATAATTTCAGTCCTTACCAGTAAACTAAATTTAAGTAAAAAATAATTTTTAAACTAATTCTTTACTTAAATAATGGAGAATAAAATGATTACTTTTAATAAAGAAACCAGCACCTTCCGTCTTGATACACCTAATTCCACTTACTGTATTACAGTTGCAAAACGAGGTTATGTAGCCCATTCTTATTATGGCGATAAAATTGGAAATGATGATGTAAGCTACCTTACCCGTCAGATGGAATACGGATTTTCCAACAGTGAAATTTTCCGTGAAAAACATTCGCTTTTAGATTTTTTACCACAGGAAATGCCAACAGACGGAGTTGGAGACTATAGAGAATCAGCTCTCCAGATTTCAAATGCCAATGGAAATAATGCAGTTGAACTTCAGTATAAAAACTACGAGATTTTTGAAGGCACAAAACCTATTCCAGGACTTCCTGCAGTTTTTGGCGATAAAAAAAGCTGTCAGACACTGGAAATTACAACAGAAGATGCCGTATTAGGACTGGAAGTAATTCTTTCCTACACAATATTTGATGATACCGATGCAATCGTTCGTTCCACAAAAATAATTAATTCTAAAGGAAAAGAACCAGTATTCATTAAAAAAGCTCTTTCTGCAGCTTTTGATATGGACAACGATAATTTTGATGTAATTACCCTTCATGGTTCATGGGCAAGAGAAAGACACATTGAACGGCATTTAGTACACAAAGGAAAACAGGGAGTTGTGTCAAACCGTGGAGAAACAAGCCATCAGGAACATCCATTTATGGCAATTCTTGAACACAAAGCTGATGAAAACAGTGGTCGTGTTTACGGTTTGAATTTTATCTATTCTGGAAACTTTGTAGCAGATCTTCAGCTTAATCAGTTTGATTCTATGCGTATTGTAATGGGAATTAATCCTGAAAATTTCTGCTGGAAACTTAATCCAGGAGAAATTTTTAATACACCACAGGCAGTACTTACTTATTCAAATACAGGCTTAAACGGAATGAGCCATGCTTTCCACGATTTATACAGAAATCATCTTATCCGTTCAGAATATAAAAACAAAATGCGACCGATTTTAATCAACAACTGGGAAGCAACATATTTTGATTTTAATACCGAAAAACTTTTAGATATTGCAAGAGAAGCTCATAAAGACGGAATTGAAATGCTTGTAATGGATGACGGATGGTTTGGACACCGAAGTTTTGATGACAGCTCTTTAGGAGACTGGTATGTTAATGAAGATAAAATTAAAGGCGGATTAAACTATCTTGTTTCTGAAGTAAATAAACTTGGAATGAAATTTGGAATCTGGTTTGAACCTGAAATGATTTCCCCAGATTCAGATTTATACAGAGCTCATCCAGATTGGGCAATTCAAATTGCAGGTCGAGTACCAGGAATGAGTCGTCAGCAGTTAGTCCTGGATATTACACGAAAAGAAGTTGAAGAATATGCTTATAATTGTGTAGCTTCTATTCTTCGTTCTGCAAATATTGAATATGTAAAATGGGATATGAACAGACAGCTGGCAGATATCGGAAGCATAAGTCTTCCTGGAGATCAGATTGGAGAATTCTATCATCGATATGTTCTTGCTCTTTATCGCATGCAGGAACGACTTATTACAGAATTCCCTCACCTGCTTTTAGAAAACTGCAGTGGTGGTGGTGCCAGATTTGATCCGGGAATGTTCTATTACAGTCCTCAGATCTGGTGTTCAGATGATACAGATGCTTTTGAACGGCTGGCAATTCAGGAAGGAACCGCATTAGTTTATCCATTAAGTACCATGGGAGCTCATGTTTCGGTTTGCCCAAATCATGCTTGCGGCCGTACAACACCTTTTAAAACCCGAGGTTATGTTGCCTTAAGCGGAACCTTTGGATATGAACTTGATATTACAAAACTTTCTGCAGAAGACAGAAGCCTTATTCCTCATCAGGTAGAATTATACAAAAAATACAGTGATTTAGTACGCAACGGAGATTACTGGAGAATTGCAAGTTATTCAAATAATCAGGAATACGACTGCTGGATGTCTGTTGATAAAGACAAATCAAAGGCACTGGTAACTTTTGTTCAGGTTTTGAATCATCCAAATTACAAGACACGATTTATTAAAATTACAGGTCTTGATGAAGCTGCAACTTACAGAGTTTCTTTCCCAGATGAAGATCAGAATAAAAACCCAAGCTACACAATGTCAGGACTTACAATTAAAAATGCAGGAATTGCAGTAGGCCGTGACTGGGGCGATTTCCAGGGAAAATTGATTTATCTGGAAAGAGTTTAGAAGTTGATATGATGGGTATTGGCGGAAAGTAATCTAAAGGTTGCTGGAAGTCGGAAGTTTTTGACACAGATGAAGATAAAATGTTTTCGTCATTACGAGGAGCCGAAGTAATCTAGTGATTGTAGAAGCCGGAAGTTTAAGGATAATATTCATCCTTTCTATCAACCTCTGACTTTATCTGTGTCTATCCTTATTAATCTGGGTGCATCTGTGTCTATTTTATGGATTGCTTCAGACTTCGCCTTCGCAATGACAAAGGAATCATTCTTCATTCTTCATTTCTTTTATCATTTTGTAATTAAAACCGGCTTGCAGCATGGCGGCTACCAGTTTTTCGTCGGTTTTGCCTTTTTTAACGAAGCGTTCATAGGCTTTCTGGCAGATTTCGTATTCGTCGTTTTCCTGAAAAAATTCTTCTACAGCTGAAACAGATATTTCTTTTGAAATTCCACGGCTTTGTAATTCCAATACAAGTTTTGTGCGTCCTTCGTAATGATTTATTTTTCTAGAGTTGAGCCAGGCACGAGAAAAACGGGAATCGGACAAATAGTTTTTTAATTCTAGAAAATCCAGAGCCATATTAATATATTTTTTTTCAAATTCTTTTGCGTACAGTTTTTTGGAAAGACCAAAACGACTCTGTTCACAGCGAGCCAGGTATTCTACAGCTTTAAGTTCAACTACGCAGGCAAAACCTGCATCTAAAATGGAGTTGGATTGTTCTTCATTAAAAGTTTTTCCAGGAACAATAGATTCAAAGGATAAGTCTGGAATATATTCCGGACGAATAAAAAATGCAGCACCTTCTGTAGCAGCAACTTTATACATACCAGGATAGGAAGTTTCGTAAATTGATTTTATTTCCATATATTTAATATAGATAAAAAAAAAAGGATTTTCAAATATAAAAAAAACGCACCCTGTAAACAGAGCGCGTTTTGTATAAAAGATAATTCTGAAAACTAACGTTTAGAGAACTGGAATCTTCTACGAGCACCTTTCTGACCGTACTTCTTACGTTCAACCATACGTGAATCACGTGTGAGGTATCCGTTAGATTTGAGAGATGTACGAGCATCTGGATCAATCTGTACTAATGCACGAGAAATACCGTGTAAACAAGCTGCAGCCTGACCTTTCAAACCACCGCCTACTACATTAATAAGAATGTCGTATTTATTTCCCATAGAAGTAACTAATAAAGGCTGATTAACAATCTTAATCTGTTCTTCTGATTTGAAATATTCTTTTACATCTTTACCGTTTACAACGATTTTTCCTGAACCTTCGCGAACAAATACGCGAGCAACAGCAGTCTTTCTTCTACCTGTTCCAATAGCAATATTCTTAACCATCACTTAACTCCTAATTAAAATTCAAGTGGCTGTGGGTTCTGAGCAGCATGTGGATGTTCAGCACCAGCATAAATCTTTACATTGTCCATTAAAGCACGTCCTAAACGTCCGTGTGGCAACATACCAGCAATAGCCTTCTGAAGAGGAGCTGTTGGATGTCTTTCAGCTAATTTTTCGAAAGTCTGAGCAACTAATCCACCAACATATCCAGTGTGATGATAATAAATCTTCTTTGTTTCTTTACCACCAGTAACAGCAACTTTATCAGCATTGATAATTACAACATAGTCACCCATGTTCTGGTTTTTAGCAAATGTAACTTTGTTCTTTCCGCGAACAATAGCAGCAGCTTTAGCAGCAACGCGACCAAGTGGTTTGCCTTCTGCATCGATTACGAACCATTTACGAGCCTGTTCGTGTTCTTTTACGAAAATTGTATCCATGATAATACCTTAATATTTAAAAAGTTTATCTGCGTCTTTAAGAACCTTTGCATCTGATTCTAAAGTCGCTAAAGAATTTCTCTGATGAGCAGTCATTAAAATTCTTTTACGGGGTAATAAATAATACACTTTTTTGGGAGTGTGTGTCAATTAGATTAACCCGATTATTTTGAATTCTCTTTAGCTGCGTCAGCTTCTTCTTTCTTTGCTTCTTTCTTATCATTAATATCAGCAGCACCAATAAAAAGACATATTAAACCAATAAAACCTGCCAGAACAGGAGCAAGACCTTTTAAGAAAGCAATTACTTCAGCACCCCAGTGCAAAGGACACATTGGAAGTACTGCAAAAACTGTAAATGCAATAAAAATAATACCAACAATAATTGAAATCATAGATTGTTTCTCCTAATTTATATATTTAAATGTAAAGCAATATTATGGTTTAGGCAAGAATTGTTTTAATATTAATCTGCCTGAAGATTCTTCATAATCCCATTCATCATAAACAATAGTTTCTGTAGAATTAGTATTTGCCCAGAAATTTAAAATATCCATTAAGTTTTCATAATCAACTGTATAGCTGCCAGTGGTTTGAGTAAAGGTTTGCAATGTTACACCTGTTGGCAGGCTTGGGTATGTATAATATTGATTCTGAATATTCATGCTTGATTCCCCATAGAAAATATTATCGTAATTTTCTGCCGTACCTTTGTATTCAAGAACAAGTGGACCGTTATGAGAATTAGTAACTTCTATTGTTCCTCCAAAGAAACAATTTTTCAAAACAGTTTTTGTACCAGAAGCTGCAGACAATCCTCCGTTGTAACCATTTTTACTGGAAATATCACAATAACAAGCAGAGTTTTCTATGATTATCTCAGATGCACTACTATCTCCCCCTATAAAACCACCAACATAACTAGCTGCCCTTAAGGAACCTGTAGCGATACAATTTCTTATTGTAATTTTAGCTGAACTTTCAGCATGGCCTATTAATGCTCCTAACCTACCTTTTTGATTGGTATATTCAGGATTTGTTGCATCATAAGAAAAATCTACATAACAATTTTCGATAGTAACCGAGCCTGTTGCAACACCTATTAAACAAGCCATTTTTGAAGGTGGATTAGTTTTATCAACTTCTTTAACAGTAACATTTGTTAGTTTTAAGTTTTTGATAACAGTTCCATCTCCTGCATAGGAAACAAGACCACAGCCACTCCATCCACTAGAAAACTGTTTTATTTCTAAATTTTTGATTTCATAACCATTTCCGTCTATAACACCTTGAAAAGGCTTTGAACTTTGTGCACTACCAAAACCTGTAAAATTAACTCCCTGCATATCAATATCACTGGATAATGTGAAAGTAACATCCTTAAGAGAATTAGTATACTCTACACCACTTTCTCTTCTGTAACTCATATTTAATAATATAAGTAAATCATCTTTTCCTGATAATTTTACTTTTGTGCCAGCTTCAGGAATATTGGTAGAAGAAAAATCAGTCATTGGTAAATAACTTTCATCCAAAACTTTATGTTCACCTGAATCTTCCTTATTTCCTGTATCTGATGTTACTCGTGGAGGAACATTTACAATTGAGGCAACAGGAACAGGATATAAAATTGAATCAATAGAATATGTATAATCCCAGGCATTACAATTTGCTGGAAGATTTGCACTTAAGCTTGATTTTAATGAAGCCATTCCTGCGGAAGTTTTTGGGATAACCGGAACTCCTGAGTCTTCAACAGCTTTGTCGCTATATGCATTTTTACAAGAATCTTCAATAATATATACATTAGTAACATTTGACGCGTTAGATGAAACTTCTCCTGTAATTGCACCAAAACCTGTTTTATCAGCAGGAATAGATACTTTTCCATAATTATAACAATTGCTCATCTGTGCACCTGTATAAATACTTCCTACAAGTCCTCCAGCAACATTAGTAGTTGCTGAAATATTTCCAAAATTTACACAATTCAATATTTTAGGATTAGAGCTACTACTAAAAGCCCCAACAATTCCGCCGATATAATTAACACCTGTAACATCATTAAGATTTACACAATCTCGAATCTCGACATAATAATTAATATTACCAACAAGTCCACCAACAGAATTTGAATTGGATGAAATAACTTTTACATTAGAAATACAATTATCAATCAAAACAGATTTTGAACTCGAACCTCCTTGAGCATATCCAACAATACCACCACAATTACCAGTTCCTTTTACTTCTCCCTCAACCATTAGATTTTTTATTATTGCACCATTATTAATATAACCAAATAAACCAGAATAGCTTACACTTTTATTTACCCTAAGGTTACTGATTAACTTTCCATTTCCATCAACAACACCGGAAAATTTAGTTGAACTTGAACCTATAGGTTCAAAACTTGGATTTTCTTCTGTATATTCAAGAGTAATATCATTTTCAAGCACAAAGGTAACATTTGCTAAAGTGCTGCTGCCTGAAATAGAACTAAGCCAATGCAATTCATCTGATGTAGATAATGAATAGTTATATGGAGAAACTGGAGTTTCACCATTTTCCTTTAATTCAGCAAGACTGCATTCAATTTCATAACCACCGATTATTTTCTTTTCGGAAGTTTCCGTCATTGAACTCATATCAAGACATACAGGGTAAGATGTGCCATTAAGTGTAAAAGAATATTCCCATTGATTTAATTCAAAGGAAGATGGATTTTCGTTAATAGCAGTAGTTAAAATTGATTTTAAGTCAGAACCTGAATCTTGATACAGAACATAATCACTCGATTGTGAACCAAAATCTTTTTTTGCTGAAGGATTAATTGAACAATAGTAATCTGAATTATCTACATTTTCATATGTAGAAGGATAATATCCACAAATTTCTCCAGCATTTGATGAGCCGGTTATTTCTCCTGAACTATAAACACCCCAGAAAACACTCTCTTCTACTGCATCTCCACAAATACCACCAACATAATTTACACCAGTAACATCTGCCAGGTTTGCACAATTATAAATCTTTACATAAGATGTATTTCCTTTGCCAATGATTCCACCGGAATAATTTCCATCTAAATAACCGGAAGAAGATTCTGGTCTATATGCTGTTACTTTACCAATATTAATACAATTGAAGATCTGGCAATCATATCCATGTGCTAAAACCCCTCCACAGTAACTATATCCCTTTACTTCTACAGCATTGATACAGTTCCCGATTATAGTATCAATTCCACATGCAACAATTCCAGCACAGTATTGGTTAGCTGAAACTTCTCCCTTAATTCTTACATTATAAATTTCAGCACCATTGCAGCATCCAAAAAGTGCTACATATTGTTTTGAAGTATCACTAATCTGGAGGCCTGAAATTAAGAAATCTCCTCCATCAAAATAACCTTTAAAATAATTACTATTATTCTTACCGATTGGAGCAAAATCAACACCAGTCAGATCAACAGGACCTGAAAGATAAAATTCTACACCTTCCATAGAGTTTCCATTATTAACCCATTCTGCAAGTTTTACTAATTCATTTTGAGAACTTAAGGTATAGGAATGTTTTTCAGAAGGTGTCTGACTCGAGTATATTAAATTCTGAATTGTACCCCCCTCTGTTATATCTTTTACTAAAGTTCCAAGATTACTGATTTTATATTTTTTAGAAACAAGTGTGAATTTAGTATAGTTTGTTTCTACATAATTTTGACCAGAGACCCCATTCTCCAGAACTGAAGAAGTAACAGAAGAGCCTACAGTAAGTTTTGCAGAGAAATTATTACCCAGATTATCATTGAGATAAACTGGAGTTTCTGTATAAATGGCACCTTGATTTAACTGAATATTATTTCCTAATGCCAGTTTACCATCTACATAAATTGCACCACCCTTTTCTGCATAGCCACCTGACAAACCTACATTGCACATGGCTAATTCAACATTCTGACCAACATGAATCAAGGAAGGTTTATTTGTATTATCAGTATTGGTAATTGTATGATTAGTATTTCCATAAGACAAAAGTTCTATTTTAAGAGCTTCATCAGATGAAATATCGATACAGGCTTTGCCAGAATCAAAGGTTGTATAATCAGAAATAGTTGCATCAGATTTTAGGAAAACTCTATAAACATCAGTTCCAGGATTTTCAGAAGCACTATTTGCATTAACAGCAGAATTTACAGCAGCCTGAACAGAGGAATAAGGACTGAAAAAAGTTCCGTCTGGATTTTCTTTTGAACTTGATGCATCTACATAAAATTCTGTTTTTGAAATTTCATTATATTTTGTCAGTGTTTCTTCATTAATTTCGAAGAAACCATCATCTGAATAATGAGGAGCCGAAGCGTTAATTACCCAGTAATTGGTCTCCATGTTCTTAAAAACATTTATAACTTCCCGACAGAAATATATCTGATTTTTACATTCTGTATCTGAATAAAAATAGAAAGAAACAGTATAAGAGCCTGCAGGAATTTTTTTGTCTGTATCTCCCTCTTCAACTAAATAAAAACTCTCATTTGTTGGATTAAAAGTATAGCTTTTTCCATCGCCCCAGACTGCCTTACATTTAGGAACAGTTACATTAAAAATGCAGAATTCAACATTTACAGTACCTGTTCCCTGACTGGAATCAGGAGAAAGAATTATTGTGCATTCTGAAAGATTGTTTGTATTGCAGTCTGAACTTCCTTTAAGTACAAGATTATCTGCTTTACAATTTTCTTTGCTGGAAGCATCGTATGCATTTACCCTTAAATTATAGGAACCTGCTTTTGGAAATGTTATTTTGCAAGCAGCTTTATCTGAGAAATAAGTTCGTGCAAGGTAAGAATTTTCTGCATCCGAAGAAGAATTATAAGTTGAAATTTCATAAATTAATTGATCTACCGATGGGGCTGCCATTCTGGAATTAGATTTTAAAGCCAGCTTTGAAGGAACCGCACCTTTTATTGAAAAATTTAACTTAATTTCATAGGTCTTAGGATTTTTTGAATTTGAAACATCATGCTTACAGCCACTAATCAAAAAAACTGAGAGCAATAAAAAACAGGCAGCAATCTTTTTAATATTCTTCATATTCATTTCTCCTCGCATTATTCAATTTTAATAACAATAGAATCACTGTAGGTAATTCCATTTCGTCTTGCACTAACATAAATAATGTAAGTTCCAACTGGCCAAGACAAATCAATTTGAACATTATTTCCATTTACAACAGCATCTGTATCATAAGAGTTATAGAATACCTTAATTTCGAAATCTGAGAATTCACTATCCGAATATGGATTTTGAACAATTTTAGTACCATTAATTTTAGCACTAACAGAAATATTTTTAGTTCCAGTTGTCTGTGAGAAAACCGGATTAGATTCACTTAAATAGAATTCAACAACATCGCTTAAAGTATCTGTAATTCCTGTAGAACCTTCTACACTTGGATTATATAGAGAACCTGTATTGCCTGCAGAATCTATCTTTAATTCATAATAAGTTGATTCTGGGAAAATAAAACTATCTTTATCTTTTGAATTATTTCCAAGTGAATATTTAGCAGAACCTTTTAATAAAGTATCACCTGCACTAACATTATCTGAATCAAAATCAACTTTAATTGGATTTTCTGCAAAAGGATTTACAGAACCACACAATATTACAGGATTTGGTTTTTCAAAATAAATCAAGCTATCAGAAGAATATTCAAAATCATTGTAAATATTTAATTTTCCAGCATCGCCAGAAATCTGGAACAATCTTCCATTAGATGAAAAACTTCCTCCATAAATATTAACAATACCTTCTATATATACGGAATTTTTTGAAAAATCGGAAAACATATTACTAAGGGTCACATCTTTTATATTAAGAATTCCATTTTCTTCTACAAAAATAGAAGAACCATTATAAACATCAAAACAGTCTTCAATTTTTGATCCAGAATTCAATGTGCAAGTGGCTCCGTCCCCAATATAAAGACCCCCACCATTACCAGCCATAGAAAGTTTGATTGAAACATTGTTCAAATTAAGTTTTGTATTTGAATTCGAAACCTTTATTCCACCACCATTATTAATAGAACCAAAATTTTGAAGTACAATATTAAGAATGTCACAATTCAATAATTTAGAATCAGTTGAAGCAATTGAAAAACAAGCAGTTCCAGATTCACCTGAGATGGTTTTATTTTTACCATCAATTCGTAATTTAAGAGATTTTCCTTTATTATCAATTGAAGCTAGTGCACCGTTTGAAATGGAATAATTTTTTGAATCGATATCAGAAAGTAAAACAATGGTATAAGTAGATTTTCCATCATTGATTGTATTTATATAATCCACAGCTTTCTGAATTGAATTAAAAGGTTGCTTAGAATTTCCGAAAGAAGAATCATCTCCTGCTTCTGAAACATAAATGTAATTTGATGAATATTGTTTTACCAGATCTTCTGTAATATAAAGTTTATTTCCAGAGAAGTATTCATCCCCTTTATTATTCCAGAATTCAGTTTTTTGAGCTTTTAAAATATAGAAAACATCGTCATAGGCAAAAACAGCATTTTCATTATTATTTATGTCTTTTTTGTAAAAGACCATTGAAAAATCATAAAGTCCTGCATCTAAACTAGAAGCAGTAAAATATCTATTATCTAAACCACTAGAAAAATATACAGTTTGATTTTTAGCAGTGGCACTTCCCAAACGATTTTTATAAGTAATAATACATTTTGTAAAATTATTAGAATCAACACCTAAAGAAAGATTTACACTTCCCTGTCCGTTTGCAAACTGATTTGCAGTAATAACAGGGGCATCGGGAATTTCATCAGATGTTAAATCAAAATCGGCAGAACCAAAAAGAAGCAAAGTTGTTAATTCCACTTCTTTATAAAGTTCAGCAGTTAAGTTCCATTTTTTTCCAGTTTCCAGTTCAATCGAAAAAGTATTATCTGTAACATCAGCTACAATTGGTTCATCAACAAGATTATTTTCTTCCTGGGCAAAAACCTTTATATAGTAATTATCAACTTCACAATAGGCCATTCGATTTAGATTCATAGAAACCTGTCCTCGAACTATAACCTTTTCACCCTTCAAAACTACACTTCCAGATGAAGATGAAATATGACTACAGGAAGCAAAAATCAGAACTGATAAAAGAATACCTAAAAGTTTAATTTTATTTTTCATTTCTGCCTCCTATTGTTTATAAAAGTATTTATCTGTATAAGTAGAATCATTTTCGCGTATACCAGCAATAACTTCTGGATCACTAAAGTCTACAACCTGACCACCGGTATAATTAGAATTCTCTGTCACATACCAGGTGCCAGGAGATTCAAAAATAATATCATTAAGACTAGAACAGTCTCGAAGCGCATTTTTTCCAATCTTTGTTACATTTTCAGGAATTGTAATTGATTCCAAAGATGAACATTGATAGAAGAGCTGTGCTGGCAATTCTGTAAAGCTTGCATTATGAGGAAGAACAACAGAAATCAGTCTGTCACAATGATCAAATGCATTTTCACCAATTATTTCAACAGAATCAGGAATAATAATTGATTTTAAGCCGCTTCTTGTAAATGAGCCCTTTTTAATTTCTTTAAGTGTAGCTGGCAATACAACTGTAACAAGTCCCGTAATATCTGCATAAGTAAAATCATTTACACCTAATACAGTAATATTTGATTTTGAAAAATCCAGATAAAGTTCCTTTGAACTGTAAGTTCCGCTACCTGAGAACAAACCTTTTATCATTTCAGAGAAGTTCAATGATGTAGTTTCATTCTCAGAAAGTTCAAAAGAAAGAGCAACTTTATTACCAGACATTGAAGCTAATTGACTTTGTAATGCAGAACTAAACTCTGCACTTGTAGAATAATCTGCAGTTTCAAATGAAGCTTCTAAATCGCATTCTGGAATTAAAGCGGAAGCCATTTCAGAAGGATCCATTACATTTACAAAAATATTTGCTGAATGAACAATTTCTTTATATTTACCTAAAACTACAATTCTATAAGTTCCTGAAGCAAGATCAGAAGGGAATGAAATCTTATTATCAGTTACAGAAATCTCAGAAACTTGTGTTGCACCTGTATAAACTTTAATATTCCAGTCTGTAATATCCTCTGTAATATCAGTTACAACTCCATCAATTTCTTCGGTTGCAGTAATTGTTACTGTAGTTGCAGCAGAAGTTGAAACAGCAGTTTTGTCTGCGGCAAATTTAACTTCTCGCACTTCCGGAGAAACTACTTCGCCCGAGGTTGAACCTTCTGAAGTTGTATATATCTTACCGTCGGAATGTAAATAATAACCTTTTTTTCCAAGTTTAATTTTCTTGTAGCATTTTTCTACATAATCAACACCACTTTCTGAAGTGTTAGCTAATAACTGCTTACCATCTGCCCAATAAACTTTATCCTCATAGCCATCAGATTGAGCCATTACATATATAGTTGGAGCAAATTCACCTGTAATTTCATCATTTACCAGAATAGTAGTAACACAATATATTGTACCTTTTAAATTTACAGTACCACCGATATTTATAGCACCCCTTCCTGCCTGCATATTTATATCACAAGATAAATTGTCACCAATATTATTAGTATTATTAGAAATCGTACAATCATTAAGATAAAGATTTGCAGAACCTCCAGCAGGTATATGTACAGCGCCTCCAAAACCTCCACCAGAATTTACAATAAGATTATCATTTATTATTGTACCATTAGTAAATGATAAAGCCCCTTCTTTAATTTCAAAACCAGGAGAAAGATTTGATATATTATGATGTGCATTTGTTTTTTCTAAGATAACTTCGGCATTTTCAATATAGGCAATACCACCTCGTCCATCTGCTCTGTTTCCATACAATTCAGAATTATTTATAACAGCTTTTCCAGATTTTAAATACAAAGCACCAGCTTGATGTGAAGAAAGATTATTTGCAAATGATGAATCAGAAATTGTTACAAAAACATTTTCATTACAATAAATACCACCTCCTATAGATGCAGTATTTGAATAAGTTGTTAAAGCACGTTCATCTGGAAATACATTATATGTATATTCTGAATTATCTGTTCCTACTGTACATGTATTTAATGATAATCTTGTATAATTACCTACATAAATTGCACCACCAGTATTTGCAGAACAGCCAGTAATTTTTAGATTTTCTAAAGAGAATGAATAATTATTTGCAGAATCTGCTGTAAGACTCTTATCAATATAGATTGCACCACCATAATATGATGATGAATTTGTAATAGTGATTCCACTTAAAGTAAAATCTATTTCAGGATTTGTTGCTCCACAGGCAATAGTTCCACCGCCAGGAATAACAGAGTTTTCTTCAATTTCTACAATTTCAGAAGAAGTTGCATTACCATCAAAAGTTATATTTGTGCTATTTATTGATAACACATTTCTATTATATTGATAGATTGCTCCACCATAGAGTTTTGCATAATTATCTTTAAATAGCATTTTACTATCCATAAAACTAAGGAAAGATGAAGTGTCTGCTTCATTGTCGCCGATATAAATTGCTCCACCACTTCCATTTTCAGCTTTATTAGATTCAAATTTAACATCATCGGTGCTATTTGTACAAAAAATGTCGGAATTTATATAGGCATAAATACCACCACCACCCAAATCGGCAATATTATTAGAAATAGTTGCATTCTCAAGAATCAGGTGACCTTTATTTAAAAGGATTCCTCCACCATTATAGGATTCATTATTTGAAATTACAGTATAATCTTTTAGAACCAGTTTTGAACCGCCATACCAGATTCCTCCACCAGTACCACCTTTTAGTTTTGGATTAGTATTGTTCTTAATTACTGTGCTTCCAATTTCTACGATACAATAATAATCAGCAGGATTAGCACTATTACGAAGGAAACATAGCCCACCACCGTGTAATGCTGTATTTGTATATTCAGAAGTGTCACCACCAATAGTCGAACCAGAAATTGAAATTTGTGGTTTATTTGAAATTGCAATACCATAAATTCCACCACCACCATTTCCTGAAGTATTTTTATAGATACAAGAATTTGATACTGTTAAGTTATTTATTGTATAAACTCCACCACCAGTTCCATTATATTCAGAATTATCCTTTGTAAATTTGGCAGTATTTCCATAGATATTCACAGATTCCAAAGTTAAATCACCTGAATTCCAGATTCCACCACCAGAGGAACCTGTTTCACCGATCAAACCTTTTGTAATATCAACATATTTTAAATTTACTTCGGTATTGGCTCCAAAATAAAAGACTCTTCCCTTTTGTTCAGCCGAAATAACAGCTCCAGAATTTTTATAAGATGAAATATCTAACTTTAAGCTTTTATCTGGATTTACATAAACTAAAGATTCACTTGTAAATGCATCATCCTCTTTTGCAGTTATATCATTCAACAGGAAAATACTATATTTTGAAGTTCCGTCATTAATTTCTTCAATAATATCAACTGCCTGCTGAATAGTTGGATAAGGAGAAAAGAAGGTTCCATCGGGATTATCCTTTGAATTTAATCCTACATAAAAAACAGTTTTATCTACAGAATTAAATTTTGAAATACAAGCCTGAGTAATTTTTATTCCAGAAACTGAATCATAATAAGGAGCTGTAGTATTAACATCCCAAATATTTGTAATAAGGTTTGAAAATACATTTACTTTTTCCCTGAAATAATAGACCAGATTTTTACATTCATCATCTGAGTAAAAATTAAAATCTACATCATAGGCCCCTGGATTAATATCAGAAATAGCAAAGTTTTCTGTAGAAGGATTAAAGGTGTATTGAGTTCCATTTATTATGGCAATGCACTTTTTTATTCCTGTTGCAGCATCAACCGAGACTGGAAGTTCTATACTGCCAGAGCCTTCTGTATCAGGTTTCATTTCAATCACTATAGATTCTTTTGTCCAGTCAATTGTATTCTCACCATTTACAATTAGATTTGAACTGTTGCACTCTGCTTGATTTTCGCAGTCATAACCTTCTACAAAAATATAATAGTTCTCCATTGCTGGAAAATCTAAATCTACAGATTCATCCTCACTGGTTGCAGTAAAAGTGCCTATTAAAGTTTTAGAACTTTTTGAATCATAATATTTAATTATATAGAAGATTTTTGAAATTTCAGGAAAAGCAGCTCTGCTTAAATCCTTTGATGCGTACTTTTGAGGTTTAGCACCTTCTACTTTAAAAGCCACATTTATAGTAAAAGTTTTAGCAGATTTATTTATATCCTGTTTACAGCTTGAGAACAAAATAAATAAAGAAATGAACAAAATTGATAATTTATAAAATAGTTTTTTCATTTTGTACCTCCTTTAATCTGTAAGTGTAATTTCAAAAGAATTACTGAATGTTTTATTTTTATACTTACCGCTTACATACAGCATATAAGTTCCAGATGGCCAGTTAGAACCAAGAGTTACTACATTTGAATTAACAAAAGCATTAGTATCATAGTCATTATAGAAAACTTTAATTTCAAAATTTTCCAGTTTTTCTATTTCAAAAGCTTCTCCATTTAAAAGTGCAGAAACTGTAATTTCATAATCATTTCGTTCTATCTGGAATGAAAGATCATAATCAAATGGATCTTCAATTTCAATTGAAGAATTAATACTTGGATTTAGATAACCATCCAGATCAAAAGAATAGTCAATCATTGGATTTGATACATTCTCCTGAACATCAATTAAATCGATTAATGTATTTTTTGATGTTTCTACCATGCCGGTTTCGAACCCAAGAACTCTTAAAGTTCTTTTTTGTGTTGGATATGAAGCAGGAATAATCCTGAATATATAATCCTGTTTTTCAGGTTTTGTCAGACTTGAATTTAATACAATTCCAATAGAAGAATTAGTTCCACTATAATACAAATCGTTTTCTTCACTTATATAGGCATTATCTGCCAATGTAAGTCTTGAACCAGAGAGATAAAAACCAGAACCATTTCCAGTTAATTCAGTCCCATTAATATTCATAAATTTATTACTTGCAATTACAGTATCACCTTGTAAAGTTATATTTCCAGAAGTAGCACTAATTCCAGCACCAGTTTTTCCTGTATTCATAACATAATTGGAAAGAATTTTAGTATTTGTTACAGTAATTGAAGGGCCATTAGTTCCACAAGTAAAACCACCACCTGATTCTGCTGAATAATTTCCAGAAATTTCTGAATCAGAAATAGTTACTTTTGGATAATAAGAAAAATACATTCCTCCGCCACTACCCTGTCCTCCATACATACTGGAAGCATTAGTATTTGCGGCTACATTATTCAAAACATGAACATTTTTAATAGTTATGGACGGTTGTAAGTTTGATGAAGAAGCATAAGTTGCCAAACCACCGCCGGAACTATAATATGCTCTGTTTCCTTCAATAATTACAGGTTTAGCAGGATCAGAAGAAGAAATTGTTACTTCACTCTTTCCTTCAATATAAATACCACCACCTTTTTGTGCAGCATTTCCAGAAATTGTCCCTCCCAAAATATTTACAATAGGAGAGTTTTCTTCATTTCCCAAAATATAGATTCCACCACCACAGTCTTTTGAAACATTATCAGCAATAACAACAGTATCAGAAGTAATATTCAACTTCCCTGATTCCGTTACATAGATACCTGAACCTTTTGATGTTGATTTATTATTTTGAACTTTAACATTTTCACCTAAATTTAAAGTTCCTTTATTAAGAAAAATAACAGAACCAGAAGCTTCAATGCCATTCATTGCACCATAACTGTCATCCGAATAATTTCCATAGCCTTTAGAAGTTAATGCATTTGCGATAGCTCCATTACTTCCCCAATCTGCCCCACCATCAAGAGTCAGATTTTCAAGAGTAATGGTTTCAACTCCATTCATATTAATCATTTGACCAGTGGTAAAACTCTGACCTCGTTTTACAATAGTATAATTGTATTCTGCACTGGTAATGTTACTTAAATCTTTAATATCCTCTGTAGTAGCAATGCCATTCATTAAATAAATAAATTCTGAAGTTGAATTATTTAAATACTTCTTTGCTTCAGCAACTGATTTTACAGCAGCAGCTGGAGTCATTCCTGAATTTGAATCATTGCCCATATCAGGATCCAAATAGACTATATCGTAAGTCCATTTTGCATAAATGGTTGCATTATCAGATAAATCGGCCCCATTAATTTTCGAGACAGGAGTTCCATCACATTCTTTGGTAAGGAACCATCCTTCAAATCTATAATCAGGATTTACATTACTTTCAATAGAACCAGGAAGACTTATTTCTTCGTTATCAGCAATCAGCAAATAAGAAGAATTCATATCCTGTCCTGTAAATACATTTCCTTTGTAATCTTTATAGGTTAATTTATAGACTTTATTCTTCTGTATTAAATCATCATCATTATAATTGCGAGTTAAAATTGTTGTATGATAAGACTTTATCTGAACTAATTCGGTTTTTGGAGGAATTATAGTTCCATTATCTGTAACAAAAATGAATTTTACCAGATAGTATCCTGGATTTAATTCCTGTGTAACATTATCACCAGTTGCTTCTGTAACACGAGAATCATCAGAATATTTGTATATTTCGATTTTTGTTTCTGTAATATTCATTCCAGAAGGATATGACAGATTTACTTTCAACAAGCCTAGATTTTCTTCATCTTCTAAAAACTCTAGATTAAAGGAAACAGTATTTGAACCTTCATTTATTTGCAGAGTTTTAAAGGATTCAGCTATTTTTGTTGAAGATCCATTATAAAGAGCTTTTGCTTCCAGGATAAAAGTCCATTCCCCCTTTGCTATTTCATAAGAAGCAGCTTTTAAGGCCTCAATACCAGCAAAAGGTGTTGCAGGAATTTCAGTAACAACACTTTCATTATCCTTATAATTTTCAGCATCTTTTTGACTAATATATCCTGTCAAAATAAAAAGATTATAATCAGCTTCGGTATATTTTTCAGGACGAACAGTAGCAGAACGGTTATTCGATTCAAAATCTGCAACATTAAATTTTATTTTAGCGGTTGAAGAAGAACTGTTCACCATATTTTTACATGAGTTAAAACTTAACAGAGAAATTAACAAACTGGCAAAAAAGAATATTTTTCTATTCATTTTTTAATTCCCCCTTAGAAATAATTACAGAAACATTTTGTGAATATACATTTCCATTTATGTCAGAAACAACAAGTAATACCTCGTAACGACCAATATATTCTGTAAGTGAAATATTATAAGTAGATGATGAAGATTTTAATTCACCATCGATATACCACTTATAAGTTTTATAGCCAGAAGCACTTAAACTTAATATTCCATTTGTAACTTCTTTGTTAATTGTAATTACTTCGTTATCTTCTGCATATTCAGGATAAATAACTTCAACAGTAACTTCTGAAACCTGCTGCCATACTGCATAGAAAGTCACATTTGATTCAATTGTATATGGATATGTCAGCAAGACTCCAGAATCTTTGGTTAATGTCCAGCCTTTAAAAATATATCCAGCATAAACAGGAGCTGATACATAATCTTTTGTAAGCTGCTGTCCATATTTAACTTCAAACTCCATAACATGATATTCACCATAAATTGTATCAAAGCTTACATTTAATCTCTTTCGCTTATACTTAACTACAAGTTCAGTAGATCCATCTCCGGCAATCAAGGTTTCAGGAATATCGCCATCAAGTTCAAATCCCTCTGGTGGGGTAACATCTGGATTTATTTTAGTTCCAGTTAGACCTGTAAATGTTACAGTTTTATCAAATTCATAAGGTTCTGCAGCATCATCTTCAAGTTTTTCTTTATAATAATGAACTTTATAATTTACACTTTGAGCTTTCCAGATTGCTTCGTATTCGAATGAGTAAGCAGGAATTGTTTCAGGTAAAGCAGAAATTTCACCTTCTTCATTAGTTTCAAGATTTTTATATTTCCAGCCAGTAATAGTCCAGCCGTTATACTCTGGTGGAGTATACGATAAAGGTTTTCCGTATTTTGCAGTAATAGTTTCAATATTTTCGGTATCTGTAACAGCCTTAATAGTAATACTAAGTTCTTTTCTCTTATACTTAATCTCAACTACAGTAGAACCATCCCCTTCAATTCTTACCTGAGCGAAAGGAAGAGGTTCAAAGCCTGGAATTTCTCTTGACTCTGCTTCTGTATTATCATAAGTAATACCTGATTTTTTCTCGTTAAGAGATTCATCACAAATATATTCAGTTTCATCTTTCAGAGATTCAAAGAGATGTTTTACAGTATATGTAGTTGGGGCATAATCCCATTCACCATAAAAATTATAGGAATCATAACCAACTTCAATTTCCTGAATATAGCCAGAAGTGCCATCAACAGTAATATTATCAGGACAATAAGTTAATCCGTCTGAATCAGAATGGAATTTCCATCCCTTTAATTCATATCCGCTATGTAATGCAGAAACAAGTCGGTCTCCTGTTTTTGGTAAATCGGATGCTTTTACAACAGAACCAATTAGATAAGTAAGTGTAAAATAGCTGGCATAGTCATCACCCACATCATTTTCTTCTATATAAAAATTAATCTTTATACAAGTTTCATCTTCCATGATTCCTTTAAAACTTTTGAACCAGTGAAATTTACAACCTGAGAAAAGACTGATTGAGAGTAATAATATAAATGTAATTAACCGATTTCGTTTTCTCATTACAACCTCAAACCTACTGCCAGATATGGATTTACAATATGAGTAAGCATTTCTTTAATAAAACACAAATTGTAATCAACACCTGTTTCTAACTGGAAAATCGGAGTTGGGTTCCATACCAACGAAGTTCCAACCATTGCATCTAAATATCCGTAAATTACAGGATCTTTATTTAAATATGACTTCTGCAAATATTTAATATCTTTCAAAATTAAAGTAACACCACCACCAGCTTTTGCAGAAACATATAATTTTTCTGGAACCAGCTGGAACTGAGTAATAAATCCAAGATTAAACAATCCATATGGCATTGTTACATTTATATATTCATTCTTAGTAATGGCAGCCCCTATTGTTCCCTTAACTTCTCCACCAAAACGAACTTTTTTATTTATTCCAGGAACAACACTCAAAGCCAAAGAAACCGAAGGCAGTTTTTCCTGTGAATATTTTGCCAGAAGGTTATCACCAAATGGAAGAGGCATTGGATACCCACCCCCAATATTTAAACAGATTCCCGCAGGAACATAAGGTTTCTTTTCTTCAGGTTCTTCTGGTTCTTCAGGTTCTGGTTCTACAGCAGCAATTTCTTCTTCAACCGGTGGAAGCTCTTCTTGAACTGGCGGTTCTACGGCTGCGATTTCTTCTTCAACCGGTGGAAGCTCTTCTTGCACTGGCGGTTCTTCTATATCACCGACAAAAACTACAGAGGATTCTGTTGAAAGACCGCCTGGATTTGTGATTCTTAATCTCCATGAACCGTCATCAACTTCTGGGAACAGAACAGCAGAAACAGAACTGTAGGACTCAATTTTTTCTTCTTCAAAAACAAGACTTCCCTGAATTTCTTCACCAGTTTCTGTATTTACCAGTACAACTTCCGAATCAGAGTTTACGCTGTTTACATCAACCTGAATTTTCAAACCGTCAGAAGAATTTCGTTCTGCTGAAATTCTTTCTTCAACCGAAATAACATCTGGTTTTACAGCTTTTAAAATTTCAAAATCATGCCATGGAGTAACACTGCTGACTCGGCCAAGATAGTCGTAAACATGAACACGATACTGATAAAGTCCAGATGGCATTGAAAATTCAAGATAAGTATTCTGAGTAACAAAGAACTGCGATTCTGCGCCAGGATTTTTAGATCTGATTTCAACCTTATACTGGGCAGCATTTCGAGCCGATGACCATTCAACCTTTTGAACAAAGTTATAGCCTTCTGCATACATTAAGCCAGTATTAAGGGCAATGAGAAAAATCAAAATGTACTTCCAGCGCCAGAAACCTTTATTCACCAGTGCTATTCTCCATACATTCGGCTTGGAGTGTAAGTTTCGACTTCTTCAGGAATTCCAAAATCAATCTGGAAGCGTCCAATAGAAGCCCGGCTTCTCTGCTCCTCAACCCCAGAACGGTTATAACTATAGGCAGTTACATGCCATTCAAAATTTCCAATATCAAGTAAAGCAAGTTCTGTGAACTTAACTTCTGTATTTCTTGTATTAAGAGATGTAATTTTCTTTAATCGGCCATTTGACAGTTTCTGGTAAAGAATGAACTGATAATTCTGTGCACCAGCAACTGCATTCCACTTAAAGGTAATTGCTTTATTTGTAACTAAATATTCAGAATTAATTACCTGATTCAAAGCAGGAGCTGTAAGTCTTGCCCCAGCCAGTTCAGGAATTGGAGTTACTACAAAAGTAAAGCTCTTATCACTATCCAGAGTAAGTCCGTCTGAAGAAGTTGCTTTTACACTCCATTCATAAGTACCAGCAGACAGATCCGAAACTTTAGCGGCGGAACCTGCATTATTAATTGTTTTTACAACCTGGAAGCTGCCATTTGGCTGCATTTTCTTAAGGATGAATTGAGTTGAAGAAGCATCACCCTTGTTCCAGCTAAAGCTGACAGGACTTCTAAAGGCTGCAAGACCGTCAATTCTGTTTGAATCTGCAGGAGACAGCAATTCAACTTTATGAGGAAGTCTGACTGTAAATTCAGATTTAGAAATCTTACTGCTTCTTGCAGGAATTGAAGTTTTTTCCCGGGCGAAGGCCTGAACTTCACATTTCAATGTTTTTTGTGTAGAAGTTTCGAACATTGAAGATGGAAGATTAAACAGAGTTTTCTGACCAGATACCTGCTGTTCTGCACAAACCTGATCTCCACTTATAAGTTTAACTACATAGTAATCAGAATCTTCAACCGGCTGCCATTTTACAGAAACAGTATTTTCTCTCTGAACTGCAACTGTTGCATTTTCTGCAGGATATGTGATTTTTGGATTAAGTAATTCTTTTAATACATTAAGACGGTTTGCCTTTGTATAAACAAAATCATTACCAGAATCAGAAACTCCAACACGCCACCAGTAATTTCCACTTTCTACAGAAATATTCGAAACATAAGAATCTCTAAGTTCTCTGTCTACAACAAGAGTCCTGAAATCTGCATCCTTTGAAATCTGAAGGAATTGTTTTGTCGAAGAAGAATTAAATTCTTCAGCAAGCTTCCACATAAAATCAATTGTGCGGATTTTTGGTGCTTCAACTGCAAAATTATCAGGAGGATAAATCAATTTGTTTTCGCCAGGAACATATTTTACGGTATTAAAGCTTCTGACTTCGGATTCCAGATATTTTCCTCTTTCATCAAGTTCTGTTAAAGACACAACTTTCCAGTAATAAGAGCCTTGAGGAATAAGTGAAGCTTCGAATTTTTTAGAAACCCTATTTTCGCTTAATTCCTGTGAATAAATCAGATTATTGAAATTTCTGTCGGAAGCAACAAGGAGTTTTGCATCTGTAGACTGTGTATAATTTTTCCACATGAACATAAGTTCTGCCCCGGAAGAATCCAGAGAAACTCTGGCATTTTCTACAGGAAGAGTTAAAACCGGAGGCTTTGCAAAAATCTGTTTTGTAATCTTAAAGTTCAGACTTTCTGTTGATTTTCCATAACCAATATCATTTACAACATAGAAAGGAGTAACTCGCCAGAAATAATTTCCACCATCCATTTCGGAAACGGTGTAGCTTGTTCCATAAATCTGCTGGGATACTACTGGCTGTGAAAAATCTGCAGTAGAAGAAACTTCAAGAAGATAATATTTTGCGTATTCATTTCCTTTCCAGCTGAAGTTTACATTCTGTTTTCCAGAAGCATTTGTAAATTCCTTATTTGAAGCAGGACTTACAGGAACAATATCTTCAACTTTATCAACTGTAATTCTTCCTTCAACAACTTCCTCGCTCTGATCCTGTAAATAAACACGCCAGTACATTTTTCCAACAGGAGAATCAAGATTTACAGAACTGGAATCTTCAACAACAAAAGTATCTTCAATTTTTGAAAAGTTCCGGTCAAAGGAAGTCTCTACTACAACCGGCACTTTCTCCTGTGAATCAGAAGTATTCCATTCGAGAACTACAGTTTTTTCATTATCATCAAAACTCAAAAGATGAATATTATCCGAAATAGAGGTAATGGATACTGGAACTTTTGTAATTCCTGTCTCTTCGGAAACCCTTACTGTTTCGCCCGAAGAAACTACAACATTTTCTCCTTCAACAGACTCCAGCTGAACCTGTCCCGATTGAACTACAATGCTGCTTTCTGAATTTTCACCGGAAGAGTTTGCCCGAATACGGCTTCCTGATTCCATCTTGATTGACTGGCCGTTTGAAAAATCAACGGAAATATCCTGTGTGGAATCTGTTGTATCAATGTAAATATCACCGGAATCTACAGCAAGTTTTACACCGCTTTCTTCATTATAGAAAATCTGAATCATTGTAAGTTCAGAAATTTCGATTACAGTGTGATCCTTAAAAATAATTCGTGCCTGGGCAGAATCGGCAGTACGGATTGTATCTCCGTCATAAAGGAAAGAATTCTGCTGAAGTCGTTCCCATGCAACTCTATCAGAGAATTTTCTCTGGGCAATTTTATATCTGTATTCAATGGTTCCAATGGATTTTTTATCATCGCGCACAGTGGTATAGTTGATATCCTTGTAGAACATATAGATACCACCTGCAAAAACGAGAAGACATATACTGGCTACGAGAAAGTTACTGAATTTGAACTTTCTTTTCTTCTTCATTTAGATTAACTCCACTAAAATCAGGAACAGGAATTCCTAAAAGATCTCGTACATCGTTCAAGCTCTTAGGACCATCAGGACCAACAGCTCTAAGACAGTCATAATCAACCTTAAAATCAGGATTTGCGAAATTTGTATTTTCTGCCTTAAAGAATTTTTCTATATCAAAAGCAGGCATATTTACAACACCGTAAAAATGCTGCTTACCTTTTCCTTTTACTTCAAAATCAACAGGAATCTGTTCAACAATAATTTCATCTTCCTTGTATTCGGAAGCAATATTAAAGTTATTTTCAGGACAGCGGATATATTTTGTTTTTAATAAATCATAGGTATCCTGTGTAATAAGAATATCTGTACAACAAGGTTTTGTTGAACTTTCTGTACGGGATGCCAGGTTTACAGCATCACCAATACAGGTATGTTCAAGTTTGTAGGTTTCTGAACCCATAAATCCAACTGTTGCTCTACCAGTATTGATTCCCGCTCCAATTCTAATTGAAGGTTTATAAACTTTAGAATCTTTATTTTCCAGAGATTTTGCCGCTTTGTTGTATTCCATAAGTGCATAACGCATGGCAACAGCAGTTTTAATTGCGGCATGAGCATCTTCTTCTACATGCTCTTTATGTTCTTTTTCCTGCTGAATTCTTACAGGATCTTCTTTAGGAAGCTGTTCAAAATCAAGAGAGTCGTTTCGTAAAGTTCCCCAGGCAGCCATAATAGCATCCCCTTCAAACTTATCAACCGAACCACCTGTAATGGCAATACAATTTACCATTCTTCCCATGTAGTCATTCAAAAAGCCGATAATCTGTGAAGCAGATTCTTTTCCATACTGATTATTAAAGGAATCTGAAATTGAAGTAAAATTACGGATATCACTGAAGAAGATTGTAATATCCTTCAAATGAGGATTCATATCAATTTCGTTTCGGGCAACGGCACGAGTTACATCAGGGTTTGTAAGTTTTGTAACTGTATTGAGCATGGCTCGTTCGGCTTTTGTACTTTCAATAAGAACTCCAATTTCATCTTTTCGATTTTCCTGAAGTTCATCAAATTTTTCTGTATCAAAATTACCTTTACGGATTTCGTTTGTAACATCTGTAAGAGTCTTTAATGGTGTACTTAAAGTTGAAGAAAACAACCAGATGGCCATTACGGATAAAGCAAGAATTGCAACTGTAAGATAAATATTTCGTCTGATAGTTGCATTTACACCTTCAAGAATGATTGATGTATAAACTTCTGTAATGGCTGCACAGCTTCCGGAATTCATTGTGTAATAACAGCCAATGATTTTTTCCTTTGAATTCCCTTCCGAATAAGTAATCTGCTTATTGTTCTGTCCTTCATTCATTTCTGAAACAAGGCGGTGAGCTGAGAAATTTTCATTGGAACGCATAACACTGATATCAGGATGAACGATTACATTTCCACGACGATTTACAATATACGAAAGGTAAATCTGATTTGCAGAAATAGTTTCGTGTACCGATTCAGTTGAGAAAAGCACCAATGCCCGTTCAGTGGAAGAGGCAGCGGCAACAGAACTGAACAATGCCGCAAGAGAAGTTCCAAAGAATGGAGTGGCATTTTCAACTTCCATTTTTCCAGGAACAATTGCATCAGTCATTTCTTCTTCAGAAATCAGATAACTCTGAACTAATGAAGGTTCAATATCATGTGATGAAAAGAATTTTCTGTTTATGTAAGTTTTATCAGAATCAAGGAAAGCTACTGCCGCAATTTCAGCATTTCCATCAAAGAAACGGTCTGCAGTTTTCAACAATTCCTCATCATCGTTATTTACAGTCTGAACCAGAGCATAAAGAAGTTCTGCAGATGAAACTACAGAATTAAAACGGCTTTCACAATCCTTTGCTACACTACTGCATTGAGAACGGTTTGTTTCCTGAGCTTTTACGATTGTATCTTTTGTTGTAGTAGTTGTAACTACAACTGTAATTGCAGCGATGGAAAGAATAACAATTGCAGAAATAATTCCAATAAGAACTACTCCAATAGGACGCTTTACTTTTCCCTTGAATTTTGTATTTTCTGCATGCTTTGAATTCTTTTTTTCAGATTTTGATTTTTTTTCTTTTCTGGAAGTTTTGACTTTAGTCTTCTGATTTTCTTCTGCAGCTTCAACAGGATTTTCAGCATCGGTTTGATCTGCAGGTACTTGGGAAGCGGCTGTTTTTTCCGGAATCTGTACAGGACTTAATCTTCTTACCCGGACTGTTTTTGTTTTTTTTTGTTTTGAGAGAGAATCGTTGTAATATGGGATTTCCCAGTCATAAAGTTCTTCACTGGAAACATCATTTTTTGTTGAAGTAAGATAAAAATCCTGGGATTGTTCAGTACTTTCAGTAACCTCTGAAACTTCTTTTTCAGCAGATTCTGAAATTTTTGGATTTACAATTTCTTCAATAGTTGGAATTTCAAACACCGGATAAGATTCCAGTTTCTGCAATTCCGCTTTTGGATCAGTTTCTACAGGTTGATTTTCAGCTTCCTGAATAACTGAAACCTCTTCTATATTTTCATTCTGAGGGATTTCCTCAACAGTATCCAGCTCCTGAATCTGAGTTATTTTTTTACCAGATACGAAGCTTCCATATTTTAAAACAGTCTTTTCCACGATATAACATTATAGTAGATAAATTGATATTTCTCAATTATAATTCAAAACACCATGACAAAAAAATGTGTTCAAACAGCATTCAAGGCTTCCATCCCGGTTCTCTTCGGATATATTTCTTTAGGCATTGCCTACGGAATTCTTCTGTCCGGAAGCGGTTTTCCCTGGTGGCTGGCAACTTTTTCTGCTGTATTTATTTTTGCAGGTTCGGGACAAATGCTGGCTGTAGGTCTTTTTGCAGCCTCTACTCCAATTACCATAATTCTTCTGTCAGAACTTTTACTAAACATCAGACATATAGTTTACGGTCTTTCTCTCATCACAAAATTCAAAGGCAGCAAAGGCTGGAAACCTTATTTGATTTTTGCTTTAACCGATGAAACCTATTCCCTTCTAACAACTGTTGAGCCTCCTGAAGGAGAAAATCCTCACACCTTTTACGGATTGATTTCGCTCTTTGACCAGTGCTACTGGATTACAGGAAGTACAATCGGTGCAATTGCAGGAACTCTCATTCCTTTTAATCTGGAAGGTGTTGATTTTGCACTTACAGCATTATTTATTGTTCTTACCATCGAGCAGATCATTAAATCAAAAGACCTGGTACCACCTTTAGTAGGAGCAGCAGCAACTTTAGCTGCAATTCTTTTGTGGAAGTTTAATTTTTTACAGAGCAGCAACATTCTTATTGTTTCAATCTGTCTTGGTATAGTTTTAGTTTTTATAATCAAGTCAATTTCAGAAAGGAGAAATAAAACATTATGACCTCTTATACAATCTTACAACTGGTAATTATTTCTCTTTTGATTGGTCTGGTTGTTTTTCTTGAACGAGCCCTTCCATTCCTTCTTTTTTCCCAGAAAGAACCACCTGCAATCATCAGATTTATCGAAAAATACATACCTCCAATGGTAATGGCAGTTCTGGTAGTTTACTGTTTAAAAGACATGAGTTTTTCTTCCGGGGCAAAAGGATTTGTGCCATATTTAATTGCATCGGTGCTGACTGCGGCTCTTCACTTATGGAAAAGAAATGCACTTTTGAGTATCTGTTCCGGTACAATTATTTACATGATTTTTACAAAAATTTTATAGATTTTTGTGCAATTTTTTTATTGACACAAAGCCATTTATACTGCATTTTATGTTTTAGAAAGAAAAAAATTCTCGGCACATTCCTGTTGTCTTTTTTGGATTTTTTTTAATTCATTGGACATCTGATTGTTCAATAATTTTTTTTTACAGAGGTTACTTGAATGAAAGCAAGTCAGGTTACCATTGATCATGTATCAAAACGCTTCGGAGATTTCGTAGCTCTTGATGACATCAACTTTACTATTAAGGCCGGAGAATTCTTTTCTCTTCTCGGTCCTTCTGGATGCGGAAAAACAACTCTTCTTCGCATTATTGCCGGCTTTGAATTTCCTGATGATGGTGTTGTACTTTTTGATGATCAGAATGTAATACCATTACAGCCAAACAAAAGACCATCGAATACAGTTTTCCAGACTTATGCTCTTTTCCCACACATGACAGTGTACGAAAATGTTGCATTCCCATTGCGTCTCAAAAAACTTCCAAAAGATGAAATTGATAAAAAAGTTCGAGAATATGTTCATCTTGTTCAGCTGGATGAACATATCGAAAAGAAACCAAATCAGCTCTCTGGCGGACAGAAACAGCGTGTTGCTATTGCCAGAGCTTTGATTAACGAACCAAAAGTTCTTCTTCTTGATGAACCACTTTCTGCTCTTGATGCTAAACTTCGTGCAAATCTTCTTATCGATTTGGACAGACTTCATGATCAGATTGGAATTACCTTCATTTATGTAACTCACGACCAGTCAGAAGCTCTTTCTGTTTCTGACAGAATTGCAGTTATGAATCATGGTCATGTTCTTCAGATTGGAACTCCTTATGAAATTTACGAAAGTCCTGCAACTCTGTTTGTTGCACAGTTCATTGGTGAAACAAACCTCTTTGATGCAGAAGTTGTTGATTGTGTACCTCACAAGGATATCAATGGCAACGATGACTTTATGGCTACTCTTTCTGTACCTGAATTGGGAAAACAGGCTCCTTTAGCAACAGATACTGCTGCAGAAGCTGCTCTGGACCGTTATATGCAGGTTACAGACTACGACTTTACACAGAAAGGTCAGAAGGTTGCATTTACAATCCGTCCTGAAAAAATCCGCATTACTCTTGAACCACCTTCAACTGGTGGAAGAACAGATATTAATGTATTCAGCGGTATTGTTGAAGAACCAATTTATTCTGGTTTCCAGTCTAAATTCTATGTAAAACTTGATACAGGTAAAATTATCAAAGTTTACAAGCAGCACACTGACTATATGGATGATGGTCCTGTAATTCAGTGGAAAGATAAGGTTTACGTTTCCTGGTCAGCAGAAGACGCTTACATCGTAGAAGACATTAACAAATAATGTTAGAGGAAGCACATTGAAAGAAAAGACTAACAAGCAGAGCTTTCAGTTGAAAATGGCTGCGAAAGCTAATGCTGCAAAATATAAAAAAGCAAATCCTGGACCGGCTTATGCATGGCCTATGGGTTTGTGGTTTACAATATTTTTCGTTGTACCAATTGTAATTATTGTCTGCTACTCTTTTATGAAAAGAGACCTTTATGGTGGAATCCAGAAGACATTTACACTTGGTTCTTACAAAGCTATTTTTGCCATTGATGAAGATACAGGAAAATTCATTTATCTTCCAATTCTCTTGAGAACATTGTGGATGACAGTTTTGTCTACATTTATTTCTATCTTCATTGCAATTCCTTGTGGATATGCAATTGCAAGAAGTAAAAAACAGACATTCCTGTTGATTCTTGTAATCATTCCATTCCTTACAAACTCATTGATTCGTATTTTTGCATGGCAGTCAATTCTCGGTGATGAAGGATTATTGAATTCCATCTGTAAATTCTTTGAATATATCTGGAATTCAATCATTGGAAACAAAGATTTTGTATTTAAGCCTCATAAATTCATGTATACAAAAACTGCAGTTGTTATTGTAAGTATTTATATGTATCTTCCATATGCAATTCTTCCAATTTTTACAGCTGTAGACCGCTTTGATTTTTCATTGCTGGAAGCTGCAAGAGATTTAGGCTGTACAAAACCACAGTCAATGTTCAAAATCCTTATTCCAGGAATTAAGAGTGGTATTGTAAGTTCATTGATTTTTACATTCATCCCTATTTTTGGTAACTATACAGTTCCACAGCTGGTTGGTAGTACAAAAAGTTACATGCTGGGAAACATCATTATGGATCAGATTCAGAAGGCACGAAACCTTCCATTGGCATCGGCTTTCTCAGTTGTTCTTACACTTATCAGTATGGCAGCCATTCTTTATATGATTACATCTGATAAACATGATCAGAAACTCAAGAAATCTTCAGCAAAAGAAGATTCTGGTGTAGCGGAGGCAAAATAAATGGAATTTTTAACATCTCTTATTGTGTCGAAGCTTAAAAAATCGTCACCAAAAACTGAAAACAACAAACACGCAAAACGATACTGGAAAAAACATGCCCCAAAATTTTCAACTTCAAATACAGTTTTGTGGCTTACAATTTTATTCCTCTACATTCCGCTGTTTGTAATTATTATCTTCTCGTTTAACGCATCAGAAGGCTCTCACATGACTGGAGTTTCTTTCCAGTGGTACGAAGAACTTTTCCTCCATTCCGGAGATTTGTGGATGTCTTTACTCTACTCTGGTATTGTTGCCATTGCTTCTGCAGTTATCGCAACTGTTCTTGGAACATTGGCAGCAATTGGTATCAGCTGGTTCAAATTCTTTGGCCGTAATTATATTCAGTCAATCAGTTTCCTTCCAATGGTATTGCCAGAGGTAATCATGGGTGTGTCGCTTTTGATTTTCTTAAGCGGAATTAACATGAGTTTAGGATTAATAACAATTATCATTGCACATACAACTTTCTGTCTTCCATTTGCATACCTTATGGTAAGTTCTCGTGTTGATCAGTTCGATTATTCAATCATCGAAGCAAGCCACGATTTGGGAGCTACAGAAAAAGAAACTTTGATTAAAGTAATTATCCCTGCAATTATGCCAGGTATCATGAGTGGATTTATGATGAGTATTACACTTTCAATCGAAGACTTTGTAATTACTTCTTTGGTAAACGGAAATGTTGAAACACTTCCAATTTATGTTTACAACATGATTCGCCATGGTGTAAGTCCTGTAATCAATTCACTTTCGTTTGTTTTGATTTTAGGAATTTGTGCAATTGCAGTTCTTTTGCGTAAAGGACTTAAATCTTTTGCAGCAGCACATTAATTTTTATTAATGGAGATTTAGAAATGAAACTTAGTTCTAAAATTTTAATTGGTATTATTGCTGTTGTTTCTTCAATGGGATTTATTTCCTGCGAAAAAAAACAGGTTTTAAAACTTTATAGCTGGACATACTACACTCCAAAAGCAGTAAAAGAAGCTTTTGAAAAAGAATTTGACTGTAAAATTGTTCTTACAGAATATGATTCCAACGAAACTATGTATAACAAACTTGTAAACGGCGGTGCTAAAAGTTTTGATATCGTAGTTCCTTCTCAGGATTATGTTGAAATCATGATTAAGCGTGGAATGTTACAGCCACTTGATCAGACAAAACTTACAAACAGAGATAAAATCAATCCAAAAGTTATCGAAAAAATGACTTTTGACCCAAATATGGAATATGCCTTCCCTTACTACTACGGTGCATCTGGAATCAGTGTAAACAAGAAAAAGGTTAAGCCTGGTAGTTATGTACGAGACTGGAATATTTTTGCAGATCCACAGTTCAAAGATCATGCTTCTATGATGGACGACTATCGAGAAGTTTTAGGAGATGCACTTTTGAGCCAGGGTTATTCAGTAAACACAACTGATAAAACCATTCTTAAGAGCATTGTAAAAATGATCAAGGAAAAATGGAGCCCAAATATTGTAAAGTTCGATGCGGAAGGTTTTGGTAAAGACTTTGCTCGTGGTGACTTGTGGCTTTGTCAGGGATATGCAGAATGTGTATTTGGTGAAGTTGCTGAAGAAGATTGGGAAGATACAATTGATTTCTTCATTCCAGAAAACGGAGGTCCTTCTTACCTGGACTCAATGTGTATTCTTAAGGGTTCAAAAAATGTTGAACTGGCAAGTGAATTTATCAACTTTATTCACAGACCAGAAAACTATGCTTTGTTCCTTGATGACTTTAGATTCCCATGTTATGTAAATCTTGAAGCAGAAGAATACATGGAAACAACTCCAATGTATCCTGCTTCTATCCTGGAAAATTGTGAACTTAAATATGATTTAGGTGAACAGCTTGAGCTTTACTACTCAATGTGGGAAAAACTCAGAATTGCTTACTAAGCTTTTGAATCAATAATAAATTCAACATAACGGACGCGGCCATCTTTGACCGCGTTTTTTATGCTCTTTTCTCTTGGAGAAAGTTTTGAATCTCCAGTTTTTACTTCCACTAAAAGAATCTCATCAACTTCATCCTTTTGTGACAGTCCCGAAAAACATACAAAATCCACAGGTTTTCCAAGAAACTTTGCATCTTCCGGATTGCAGGGAAAAGAATCAAAATAAGGTGCAAACTGTTCCATAAGCTGACCACCCCTCACCGCCTTTGACCTCTTTAAAGTATCTTTACGGATAGAGTTTAATTTTCGCCTGTAAGAAATTGTCTGCAAAAGTAAAAGCAGAAGCAACAAGGCAATCACAAAAATAAAATAAAGATTGTTTGATAAAAATGATAAAAATTGATCTAGCATAGTATTATTATAACTAAAAAAATGAAAAAAGCATGAGGGAACGGAAGAAACATAACAATCAAAAAAAAGGAAGCTGTTTCACTTTTTTAGTTGGCAAGTTCCGTAAAGAAATGGGGTTATACAACACAAAATTTCAGAGCGAAACGAAAAGCTGTTGTGCCAATTGGGACAGAGGAAAATTACATTAAGTAGCTTCAAGGTAAAAAGGATTTCTTGTAATTCCAAGTAAACGAAGTAAAATTTAGGAATCGCTTTTTAACTACAATTCTTTTATACCAATAACCCTCTCTACGCCTCTCAATATTACACTTCCGATTTTTCACAAAGTAAAACTATATTCTGAGTATGAATACAAATGCATTTAAAATTGATGATGAAAACCTGGATTATTCACTGGATAGTGTTATTCAGGCGGCTTATGAAAATTTTGGGATTAAGTATCTTTATCCTTGGCAGAGAATGGTAATTTCTAACATTCTGGAAGCTTATGAATTTCAGAAAAGTCTTGAGAATCTTTCAGAAGAGGAAAAGAAAAAACTGGACGAAGAAAATAAAGATTCTTTTTGTAAAGGACGGCAGATTGTTCTTTTGCCAACTGGGGCGGGTAAATCTTTGTGTTTCCAGATTCCTGCATTGATTTTTGATGCTCCCACACTTGTTATTTATCCTCTGCTTGCACTTATGACCGACCAGCAAAGGCGAATGGAAGACGGAGCTTTGGGCTGTGTATTGTTTCGTGGAGGACAAACCCAGGAGATTTGGGAAGACAATTTTAAAAAACTGGATCAGGGAGCAAAAATCATTATTGCAAATCCAGAGATTCTTCAAAATGACAGACTTTTATTGCGGCTTAAGAAATATAAAATCCGGCACATTGCAATTGATGAAGTTCATTGTGTGGAAGCCTGGGGAGATACTTTCAGACCTGCATATCTTGAACTTCCAAAAGCCATAAACACTCTTCGCCCGCCAGTTATAACTGCTTTTACGGCAACAGCTTCTCCCCAGGTTTTGAACCGAATTGCAGAAGTTTTGTTCAATGGTGAAGCCCATATTGTACGAAGCGAAAGTGACCGTCAGAATATTCATTATTTTGTACATAAAGCAGCTGCAAAGAAAAAAGAAGCTATAAAACTTGCATTAACCGAAGAACATCCAATGATTATTTTTTGCGGAACACGAAACAAGGCAGAAGATATGAGTCGGGAACTAAATCTTTTATACAACAGAAAAATATCCCAATTTTACCACGCAGGTCTGGAACGGGAAGAAAAGGACGAAGTTGAAAAATGGTTTTTCGAAAGTAAGGAAGGCATTTTATGTGCAACCTGCGCTTATGGAATGGGAGTAGATAAAAAAGATATCAAAACTGTAGTTCATCTGGAAGCATCCGAAACTGCCGAGGCCTACACTCAGGAAGCTGGACGAGGTGGCAGAGATGGGTCTGTAGCAAAGGCAATTCTTATCTGGAGTCTGGAAGATTCAATCAAGTATTCTTCTTTCCCAAAGGATTCAAGACAGGCTTCCATGAAAAAATTTGCAGAAACATCTGAATGCAGGCGACAGGTTCTTCTGGATGCACTGGGAGCAGAACAGGCAGTCTGCAGTGGCTGTGATAATTGCAATAACGAAAAATATGATTCTGATATTGAAGAAGGCTTTAAGCTGATTAAAAAAAACAGGCATTTTTACGATATGGAAACAGGCAGCACAAAATTGTTTGAAAAAATGAACCGGATGTTTCTGGATAAGTTTGGATTGAAGTTCTGGAATAACAGGGACAGTAAGGAGGTGTTTTTGCAGTTAAAAAAAGCGGGCTGGATAAAAGAATCCGGTCCGCTCTGGAAAAACAAATTTAAGGTTTGCAGAACTAATCCATAATGGTAATTTCTACACGACGGTTTAAAGCTCGTCCTTCTTCTGTTGCATTTGTTGCAACTGGCTGTGTAGAACCTTTTCCCTGGGTAAAGATATGGTAACTGTCTCGAACTCCTAATTCAATCAGATATTTTGCAACAGTTTCTGCTCTCTGTTCCGAAAGTTCCTGTCTTGACTGAACTGTACCACGAGCCGCACAATGCCCCGTAATTAAAAGATCGTTTGAATAAGCATTTAAGATTTCTGCCAGCTGATTAAGTTTGATTTTTTCATCATACAAAAGTACATCAGAATCTGGCAGGAACTGAATGTTATCAAGACTGATTGTAAGTCCTTTTTCACCCTTCTTTACAGTAATATTTTTAAGATTCAGTTTATCGATGGCATTCTGAACTTTCTTAAGGTTTGTTTCGTTATTTACAGATTTATATTCAGTTACTTTAGCTTCACCTGTTCCTGTAAAAATATAGGAATTTCCATCAACATCAATAATTTCAATATAAAATTCTTCTCTGTAGTGATCCAAAAGACCTTTTTCGTTATCCCAATACAAATACTGTTTTGACTTTACGGTTGAAGAATAAAGGGTACATCCACTTTCTCTCTCTTCTTCACTAGTCTTGTATGAGGAATTATAGGAAACTTCAATGTAATTCAAAAGTTTTCCATCTTCAGTTACATCGTATTTATACACATAGTTTGCATCAAAGGGGAAAATCAAAGCCTTGTTCATGTGGAATGTTTCCCGAACATCCTGAACTTCTTTTCCCTGTGCTGTCCATGATTCACCTTTTTTTACAGGTTTATCTGGAAAAACCGGAACATTACGAACAGTTGGCATATAAATGTCATCAGAAATAATAAGTTCACCATTTGGTTTTCGCAAAAATACGCTGGAAGTTGCTTCTTCCTTCAACCGAAGTGTACCTGTGTTATTGCTGACTGAATTTTCTGTTGTAAGATAAGTTGCATAAATAAAGCCTTCTCCCTCTTCCGAGTTAGAAGCTACATTTGAAGAAATTCTATTTACAATCTGCGCATGATGGCTTTTTCGACGGTTAAGGTAAACATCTTCTTCAACAGTACAAATATAACTGGCAGAGTCGCCTTTATTATGTTTGAATTTAAAGAGAACAGAATCTTTGCTCTGGGCAAAAACACTTGAACAAATCAAAAATAAAACTGGAATTGTAAATCTCTTCATCAAAAACCTCTTATTCATTCTTATTATTTTTATCGGCTTTTATGACTAAAACCACCACCAATTAGTTTTGTTACTAAAATAATTTATAAATAAATCCGATATAATAACCATGATGAGTTTTAAAGAATTTATGGAATTGATAAAAACAATTCTCCTGGACTGGAGAGTTATTGTAACTGTAGTTGTAATGCTTTTTACAGTTTCCATGGCTAATAAAATTATTAATTATCGAAAAAGACCTAAACGAAACAAAAAAAGAAAGGGAGCTGCAACACCTACTCCAGCCCCTGCCCCTCAACCTAAAGCCGAAGAAACAGACGAGGAAAATTAAAAAATATCTAGAATCACAGGGAATATTTCATTATTATATTTCCTATGATTGGTATTATTGATTATAACGCAGGAAATATTACCAGCGTTGAACGGGCTTTAAAAAGCTTAAACATTGAATACATTCTTTCAAAAAATCCAGCTGATCTGGAAAACTGCGACAAGTTGATTTTTCCTGGAGTTGGAGATGCCGCTTACGCTATGGTTCAATTGAAAGAATCAGGCTTTGATAAATTTATCAAAGAAAAAACTTCTAAAGGGATTCCTCTTCTTGGAATTTGTCTTGGCTCTCAGATTATTTTTGACTGGTCAGAAGAAGGAAACACCAATTGTCTCGGCCTTATTAAAGGCAAAATCCAGCATTTTTACACAATCAATCCAGCATTAAAGCAGCAGGAAATTAAAGTACCTCATATGGGCTGGAATAATCTTACTAAAAAAGAATGTCCAATTTTAAAAGATCTCCCAGATTCAGCAGATTTCTATTTTGTTCATTCCTATGTTATTTGTCCTGATAACGAACAGGTAATTATGGCCACAGCCGACTACGGAATTAAAGTTCCAGCCGTAATTCAGCAAAATAATATTTTTGCCTGCCAGTTCCACCCAGAAAAATCAGGCACTGTTGGTTTAAAGATTTTAGAAAATTTTTCTAATATGTAAAAAAATGGGAAGAAAATGATATGATTAAAAAGCGTGTTATTGTTTGTCTTGATGTAAAAGATGGCCGCACAACTAAAGGTGTAAAATTTCAGAATAATATTGATATTGGAGACCCTGTAGAAATGGCTGCAGAATACTATCGTCAGGGAGTTGATGAACTTGTATTCTACGACATTATTGCTTCTGCCCGCGGTCGTGGTCCAATTCTTGATTTGATTTCTAAAGTTGCTTCCCAGGTTTTTATTCCTTTCTGTGTTGGCGGAGGAATCAACACTATTGAAGATATCAGAGATACAATTCTTGCAGGTGCCGAAAAAGTTTCTCTGAACAGTCCTGCTGTAAAAAATCCTGCTTTAATTACTGAAGGTGCCAGAATTTTTGGTAACCAGTGTATTGTTCTTGGAATGGATGTTCGAAAAGATTCTACAAAACCAAGCGGATATGGAACTACTATTCACGGTGGTCGGGTTGATACAGGACTTGATGCTTTGGAATGGGCTAAAAAAGGGGTTTCTCTTGGAGCTGGCGAAATTGTTTTGAATTCCATGGATGCTGACGGTACAAAAGCCGGATACGATATTGAATTAACCAGAATGATTGCTGAAAATGTTTCAGTTCCTGTTATTGCCTCTGGTGGTGGCGGAACTCCTCAGCATATGGCAGATGTTCTTAAAGAAGGTAAAGCAGATGCCGCTCTTATTGCCAGCATGGTTCATAACGGAACTTACACAGTTGATGGCATTAAGAGAGATTTGAATCAGCTTGGAGTTCCTGTCAGATTATAAACTGCTATGAAGGAACTTAAATGGTCATCACCGGATTTCAGCTCAATCAGTCAGATTGCTCAAAAGCTTTTTGAAAGTGATGAACAGGGCTGTGATATTTCACCTGTAAATCTTTTTTTATATTCTCAAAAATACAATACTAAAATTTCAGTTACAGAAGGCTGGCTTTTTCGTAAATATGAAGAAGAAGGTTCTGTCTATTATGGATTTCCTGCAAAGCTTGATTCTTCCGGTTTATCCCTAAAACAGGCCCTTTTACTTATTAAAAAAGATGCCGATGCCTGCAATTGTAAAGCACTTATCTTTTTTGCAACAAAAAATCATCTTGAACAATTCAAACCTGAAGAACTCCCCTTTTCTGTAGAAATTAAAGAAGACAGAAATCTGGCGGATTATCTTTATCTTCAGGAAAAACTGTCTAATCTGGCAGGCTCAAAACTTCAGAAAAAACGAAATCACATAAATCAATTTATAAAAAAACATCCGGATTGCAGATTTGAATTGCTGAACGAACAGAATCTGAGTCTCGCTCTAGAAGTTGAAGAACAATGGCTCAAATCCTTTACCGAAAAGAATCCTGAGCAGGATGCAGAGGATTTACAGGTAGAGAAAAAATTGATTGAAGCAGCTGTGGGCGGATTCAGGGAGTTGGGATTAACAGGCGGAATTGTTCTTGTTCAGAATAAACCGGTTGCCATGTGCATAGCATCCAGAATTAACAGCGAAACAACAGACATTCATTTTGAAAAAGCCCTGGACCCATTTGCCAAAGACGGAGCTTATGCTTTTATTAACCGGCAATTTGCCCAGACTATTACTACAAAATACATAAACCGTGAAGAAGACCTGGGACTGGAAAATCTTCGCAAAGCAAAAGAATCTTATTTTCCCGATTTATTACTGGAAAAATCCTGTATTTTACTTGGTTAATTCTAATTTTTTGTTTTTATTTCAATCTCTACTTTATTTTTCCATTTATTTCATTTATAATTAATTTAACATTTCAAAAAAGCCTATCTAATAAAAAGTCAAACAAGTTCCCTATGAGGAATTTTTCTTAAGAATTTAATCTTATTTTATTTCAAAAAATGCCACATTATAATTAAAGCGAAAAAAAGTATTGAATATATATTTTTATTTTTCATTAATGAGGTACAAAATGAAAAAACTTTTTAAAACTCTCGGTGGATTGCTGATTCTCTCGGCAATGATTTTAACTAGTTGTAACACTAATGCAGGTGGAAAAACTGGCACAAAAGTTACAAAAATTGATGGTTCTAAAACAAACCAGTATAACTTTGTAACAATTAATCTTGGTGAATACAACAACCAGACAGTTACAATTAATTTTTCAACAGACATGCTGGTTGATAATGCAAATGCCGACAAACAGAACTTAATGTGGCAGGTTTCAACAGGAAGCGATTATCCTGTAATTGCCTCTAAAGAATTTGAAAACGGATTATCTGATTGGGAAACAGTTTCTGGTTCAAAAGAAGTTTCTATTGAATCAGCTGATGCCTATTTTTATTTAAATGCAAGTGGAATTGATTACACAGATCTTACAATTTATATTGATAATTTTTCACTTGAAATTACACCTGCAGATGGAGAAGCAAAAACTTATAAAGTATCTGACCTAAATGCCAACGATGGAGTTTTATCACAGGTTGATAAAAAGAAAGTTGGTGCATCTGACTGGCTTGCTGAAAAAGTTCCATCTCTTTATGAAACTTACAAAGATCAGTTTGATTCAATTGGTATTGCGGCAGAATACGGGAATTTTGGACTTGCATGCAGTGGTGACAAATACACAGGAACCTATACTCACTCTGGTTGGGGAAAGCCAAGCGAACTTTACTATGAAGAAATTCAGAAAGGTGTTGCAAAACACGCAAACTCAATTACTTTGGGTAACGAATTAAAACCACAGTTCCTTTTACAGTGGTGGGACGGAAAATCTAACAATACTTATGTAGACTTTACAGATTCTAATGGTAAAACAATTAAAGTTCCTTCAAAATTAAATGGAGAATCTTTAATTTACGCTACTTTAAATGTATGTAAAAAAATGGGTGTTAAGATGCGTGGTCACGTTCTCACATGGCATTCCCAGACACCAGACGGATTCTTTGCTGAAGATTACACTCCAACTTATAATGGAGCTTTAATTTCAAACATGGTAGACAAAGATACTATGACTGCCCGTCACGAATGGTACATTAAAACTGTACTTAAATGCGTTGATGATTGGGAAAAAGCAAATGGTTACCGTGCAATCTGGGCCTGGGACGTGGTAAACGAAGCTATGGCAGATGATGCAGGAAAAACTTATACAGGAACTTCTCAG
>JAZQOB010000100.1:0-2075 GCA_045627625.1 Treponema sp. | reverse complement strand
TCTTCATCTCCGCTTCCTTCACAATTTCTGCAGGCATATACAGGATAGATATGTTTTTCAACATAGATTCTTTCAGGAATTATGTTGAGTTTTTCTGTGAATCTTTCCCCTACTTTTACCAGCTTTGCTCCGCAGCCACATATCTTTTCTTCTTCAGGAATATCGTGATAGATTGGTACGCGTTCAAGATTGTCAGAAATCTTTTTACGGCCACATTTACGGCGTTTGTAGGCCTTTACAGACAGCTTATTTTCTTCGATTGTTTCCTGTAATTCTTCATTAGTAAGCATTTCAGCTTCAGGAAAGAAATCATCATCCAGATCATCAAATAATGAAAGCTGTTCGAAAGATTTTTCAGAATGGGAACCGAAACGGTATGCAAGCTGTGTCTGAAGCCGTTCTTCTAGTCCCAGGATCTTGAGGTCCTTTTCTTTCCCCTCTTCCTGAAGTTTTTTTATTTCTTCATCCTTTTCTTTGATTGTAAAAATCTGGAAATTAATCTGTTCATCTTTTGAGGATTGTAACTGTTCCTTTAAAACCAAAAGCTGCTGCATCGTCTCAAGTTTGAGTTTTGCAGCAGCCAGTTCAGCAAGAGCTTCCTGTGTTGTCACTTCCCTTTTCATGTTTTAAATGTTAATAGATTTAAAAACATTTAAAAAGTAGTTTTGGAAAGTTTTTTTAGATCAATTCGTATTTTTCACCATTACTTTTAAGGTTGATGAAGCTCCAAAAATATACCTACGTAAAACTTATTACAATCCTAACTCAAATACAATATTTCTTTCGTGTTCCGAAGAAAAGTCCGAACCTTTAATAGTCAGAAGTTCATCTCGTGTTACCCATTTATAGTCAATAGTTTCGCCTTTTTGCAAAATCACAGAATCTTTTGAACAATCTGTAATTCCAAAAAAATGAACCACTATCATTCTATGTTCTTCACGTAAACCTTTTTGAACTTCTTTTAGTTCCGAGCAGCTGATTCCAGTTTCTTCTTTTAATTCTCGTACTGCAGCTTCTAAAGCTGATTCACCAATTTTTGCAGCACCACAGGCTGTAAAATCCCATTTACCACCACAGGATTTTTCTAAATCCCGTTTCATTAAAAGGTAACTTCCATTAACATGGCGCAAAATTACAGAGACCACCAGATGAAACTTCCCCTTTGGAACCTTATCACAACGAAGTAAAGTTTCCCCTTTAATCTTTTTAAACTCTGCATCGTAAACATCCCAGGCTTCACTAAATTCCACAATTTTTTCTTTCATGTGGATTTTCTTTACAGCCCAACTGTAAGCTTCCAGTTCTTTTTTATATTTCAAAAAAGAGTGATCAATTGGTTCTCCTGCAATTTTTTCAATCTGGTCAAAAGTTAAAGATAAATAATTGCATTCGGCAGTACCAATATATTTCCATAGTTTTTCAAATTTACTCATAAATCACCTTATCCACTTTTTTATAGACGACTCTCCCAAAATTTACCATCGTAAAACCTGTATTATCCAGATAATACTGTAAGGGAGGATTAATTTTATTTTAGCATGATTGTTTTATTTGCCCTCCAAAAATTGCGGGTCGTTATACCTGTCCACTGCCAGTATCAATTCATGTTGATCTGAATAATCAACTATTCAATTATAGCACATTTATCAATCAAATTGTTCTCATATCAGTAGTTCCAGGTCTTAGGAATATACGCGCATTGCTAAAATCAAACATCATATGCAATAAGGCCAACCTCTGGAAGATTTTGAACAAAGTGGTTTCTTCTGTTGTTATTGGGATATCAATTTCGATTCCACCTGCCCTGACTGTTATAAGTTCTTTGCGGTCTATTCCGACTGTAATCTGATGTTTTGATGCATTGGGAATATCAAGTTCTACAAATTCTGATGCCTGGAATATGTCATTAGATTCAGACTCAGGATGTTGTGACCTGTACATCTTTTCCTGAATCCAGGATTTAAGTGCCTCCGGCTGGATGCTGTGCATTTTAGAAAAATTCTCGATTGTCATATTAGAAACTGCAAACTCGTTTATCAGTTCCTCTTTGACTCTTTTGACTGGAAATATCATAA
>JAZQOB010000099.1:0-33439 GCA_045627625.1 Treponema sp. | reverse complement strand
CCACCAGTTTAGCCATTTCTGTCTGTGAATAACGATTTTTTTCTCTTAAAAAAATTAAAGTCTCTTTCATATTATTTAATATAGTATGGAAAAGACTTTAAAGCAAGTTTATTTTACACTTTTGTAAAGTTTTCTTATTTTTTATTTAATCACAATCAGTTCTTAAGAAATTTAAATACATTTGCCATTATCTAAATTGTTCACCAATAGTTCAAATGCAGGACATAAAGGTCGCAGGCTAAAAGCCTGCTTACTGCTGCAATGCAAAACGTTCGTCCTGGTAACTAAAGTAAACCTAAATTTTTTTGGACTTTTTTCTGTAACTGTTATTACATACTTTGTAAGTTCTTTTACTTTTGTTACAACATATAAGTCAGACTTTTTTGTATTTGCCATAAATTTGATACAGATTATTGCTTACGCAAGGATTATAGTCAATTTCACTAAAGTGAAATTGACAAAGCTGGCACAACCCCAATAAAAGCACTGCTAACGTCGTAGAAGTAGTAGGCATGGCCGGCATAGCTCACGCTGCACGCGTTGCTACTATGATCATAGTAAGGAGAGCGCAGCCACCAAGAACCACCGTAGACGGTCCTTCCGTAGTCGTCCCTTGACATCTGGTAAGCATAGTTTGCCTTTGCATAGTCTGTTGGGAAACGGATTCTTGTTCTAGCTTCATAAGTGTCGTATGCATCAAAATCGTAAGCTGTTGTTGTTACTTCCTTTTCACTTAACAGGAAAATTTTATCTGTTGTGTTTGCACAGGCGTAAGTTGTTGCCTTTGGTAGGTTATTGCCTGCATCTGTTGTACTGGCATCACTATTATCAACTACTGTTTCTGCAATCTTTGACTGTGCGGTTGCGGTAAATGCTGTCTGCAAAAAGCCTTTGCCTGTATATTCTGTTTTCTTTGATGTGGAACTTTGGTCATAATCATAATAATAATCAAGTCCATTCAAATATGCACGAATCTGACTATATTTGTAGTTGTTAGGATAGATATTCGCGTCATATCCAATAATTCTCGTATTTTTATATGAATTATATTTGTAGTAAGGCACGTTTGCTGTAAGAATATTTTCTGCAAGCAAAAGGGCTTTGCCTTTATTGTTGTAGTTTGTTGTTAAAACCTTCCACTTGATTGGCTCTACTTTAAAATAGCGGTAACTGTTTTCATAGCTCCGTTTTGCCTGTGTATCGTCTGAATATTTGTATTGTGTACCTGAACCGTAAGCATATTCTTTTACTTTTGCGTAATATTCTCCGTCACTTCCCTTGTAGTAAGTGTTTGCTCCCATTATAACGCTGTCTGTTTCATCAACTGTTACAGTGCTGCCTTCTGGAAGTACTGTTTTTGGGAATACACCAAAATAAATGTATTTTGATGTTGATGTTGCATCAGCTCCTGTTTCTGCATCAACAGGAAATTCACACCAATGGTTTACATTTTTACATTTTTGACAAAGCATTTCTCCCTTTTTCCAACTGTAACTATGTTTAATTTTTACAGTATATGACACTTCTTTACCCCTATATGTAATACATACAGTGTTTGTATCACCAATTGGTACACCAAATTTTGCACCCCAATCACTTATAACTTCTCTTTTACCATTATTCATTATAGCTGTTACTTCAAGTCCTGTTGTATCCAATGGTTCATCAATACAATATTCTGTTTTTACTGCAGATTTTGTTATTTCAATCTCTTCAACCTCAACATTAATAACCTTTACATAAAAATAAGTTTCCAGACCATTATAATTAATTGTTATTTTAAGCGACTCATTGGGACTGTATGAAGAAAATCCTGTACATTCATAATCTGAAACAAGCACAGACGAGGTATCTCCATAAACAACACAAACTTCAAGGCCTGTCAGGTCTAAGTCTTCACCAACAAAATATTCTGTTTTTGATACAGGTTTAGTTATTACAATTCTTTCCTTAAATTTTGGACACCCAGACTTAACTGCACAGGTATCTTTTTCTTCCACTGAATAATAAATAGTTTCACAATTTGTACATAAAAACTCTTTTGGTTTCTGTGCACATCCAATTATAAATGTTGATAAAATCATTAAAAATATAAATAATCTGTTTTTCATAATTATTCCTCTTCTTCGTCTGTATTTACAGTATTTACATTAATTCCTATATCATCTGTATTCTTTTTCAATTTCATATGAATCAGAAACAAGTGTTAATAATTTAATGAGAACATTCAATGTTGTAGATTTGCCGATATTCTGTCTTCCATATAACGAAATTAATTTTTCAATTGCCATAACTCCTCCTACATTCTATTTACAAAAAGAATTAATAAAAAACTCTGAGAATTCATAACAAGTATTTGGTGCAATCTGATTTGGTAACCATTCCACGTTTACACTTGCAGTAATTTCCATTGGTTCCTCCAGGAAATATATACAAACTGAACCTTCATCATCCATTGTTTTTAAACCTTCTGAATATTTTTTATACTCAATGGAATTTTTATTGAATTTTTCTATGTATTTAAAAGCATCTTTTACAGTTCCGTGGAAAGACTCTTTAATCTTAGCAATATACTTTACACCATTTTCATATTCACAGGCATTTGTAAAATAAGGAATAAAATATTCTGCTTTTGCTTCCGAATAGTCTCCCTGATTATAGATATGATACTTCTTGAACAATTCATATCTACCACTTACATCTTGAATTAAAATTTGTGACATACTTACACCTCTTTTTTCTGTTAATCTTTCATAGTTCAACTGAACAAATTAAGAATATTCTACCCCCGACTTCCTGTAAACTGTGTTAACTCACCATATTATGGTGCGCTAACACAGTATTTTTATGGAAAATTTCCTAATTCTCATCTATTTTTCATCCAGATTTTGCGTTAGCAAAATCCAAGACCTGTGGAAACTTTTCAACATCCTTAATTTTTCATTCTTCATTCTTAATTCTTAATTTCCTCTGTGCCCTCTGTAAATTTTTTCATCTTTTTTCTTAAATTTGCTCCGAAATCGTAAACTAAAACGAAAACCGCTACAAAGAAGATGTCATTGCTTTGCCAGCCCCTGAATTGAAAATGATGGAACACTGTAATATATTAAAACAGCACACTCAGTTTATAAAAAAAGAAGATTATAAACATGCTTTGTGCCAAATACAGTTATAAAACAGATTTACGGGTAAAAGCTCAGGAAGCCTACGAACGTGGTGAAAAGGCTGGTAAAAAAGATCAGACTATTGCTATTGCTAAAGAACTTATAGATTCTAAAATTCCACTTTCAGTAATATCTAAATCTACTGACCTTTCCGAAGAAGAAGTAAATAAATTAAAAATCAATAATTAAGCATCTGCCAAATAGCTGATGATATGCTAAGAGCCAATACTTATACCTTTCGACTCTGCTGAAGGTGATGCCTTTTATTTTTTCATTTCTAATTTTACTACCTTTTCTCCAAACTCTTCTGCATTTTTACTGATTCGTTTCCAGCACAAATCGGCAATTGTTTTGAACTGATTTTCTTTCTGTGGGATTTCAGGCTTTTGAATCAAGATTGATTTCCTCTGTCCCCCGTCTTTTTTGTTCAGGCGGCAAACTGCTTCGAAAGTTGTTCCGCTTCCTGCAAAAAAGTCCATAATGATTGCATTGTCCCTCATGCAGGTTATTTCTATTAAATGTTCTATTAATTCCACAGGCTTTGGATTATCAAAAAGGCCTTTTTCGCCTAAAAGCTCATCTACATGACTCTGGGCATGACGGGTGGAATCTACACAATCGATTATATTTTTAGGAATGATTTTTTCAGGTTCGTTATTGAAGATTTTGATTCTTGGAACTTTATTACATTCCGGGGTCTGTCCCCAATAGATTCTGTTATCCTTAATCAATTCTTCCATTTCTTCTTTTGATTTTTGCCACTGTCTTGTCCAGACAATTCCACTTGGAGAAGTAATCGAAAAATAATTTTTGTGATTTGGATTACTGCGCTTTTCGGTAAAAGAAACACTTCCGCTAAACCAATCCCCACGAGGATCATTATCTGCATTAGTTGTGGCCCAGTCTGTATATTCAATTTCTTCAAATGGGGACAGAGCAGTTTTATTTTTTGCATAACAAAGAGTGTGCTGCTGCAAAGTTCTGGACCAGGTATCTTTTTTACCTTTTCCATGGAGCCACATAAAATCGTTTACAAAGTTTTCTTCACCAAAAATCTGATCACACAAAAGCTTTAAGTGATAAAGTTCCGCCTGATCAATTGCAATAAAAATACATCCGGAATCACAAAGCATTTCTTTTGCAAGGTTCAATCTTCGGTTCATAAAACTGAGCCACTGGGAATGTCTGTCATCTTTTGAATTGAAGTTATCTTTATAAGTAAAAGTGTTTCCTGTGTTATAAGGAGGATCGATATAAATTAAATTGATTTTTTCTCTATACAAGGGAAGCAGTTTTTTTAAAACCGGATAATTATCCCCTTCAATAAAAATATGAGAATCTGAATTTTCCGAAAGAGACGGTTCAAAACTGATTTTTTCCATTTCTTTTTCATCATCATAAAGTTCTGGAAAATCCGTCCATTGAATTTTAAATGCCATAGTTAAATTAAAATGACCCTTCGCTATGAAGAGTCATTTCTTCTATATAAATAGAGTTTTTATTAGTGATTTGGATTAACTCTTGTATCATACATTCGCTTCATATCAAGAATGTTTGCTACAATCATATATCCGTCATAAAGTTCAAGCTTGCGTTTTTCAACAAACTTACCTAATTCATCTTTTGTAACTTCCTGTGAAAGTCCTGCCCAATGAGCAATATCACCTGGAGTAACATTAAAGCGACGCATCTTTTCTGCAGGATTTACTGGTGGGTTCATATCATCCAGCATAAGGAATACATCTGCAAGACGAGCCTGTAAATCTTTAATACAAAGAATTCTAAAGCGGCGTTTCTGGTCGTAAATTCGTTTACAGAACAACTTCAACAATACAAGAGCAATCTGAGGATTTCCTGCAATTAAAAGTTCAAAGTTTTCTTTATTGAATTCAAGACACTTAACATTTCCAACAGCAACACAAGTTGCAGAACGAGGAGAATTATCAAGAATTGCCATTTCACCAAAGAATTCACCTGGTTTAAGAATATCAAGATTTTTAGAAGTTCCGTTCACACATTTAAGCAACTGAACTTTTCCACTCTGTACCAAATAGAAGCTGTCACCTGGTTCATATTCAGAAATAATAACTTCACCTGGTTCATAAGTTTTAGCAAAGCGGTCAAAAGCTGGAAGAGAGAACAATTTTAATGATGAACCATCTTCTTCAGTTACTTCTGCAACATCTTTATATTTATTACGGGCAGAAGCTCTTTCGTTACGCATTTTTGCATCTGCATAAAGTTTAGCAACTTCTTCCTTTCTTACAGTATTTGGATATCGTTTTAAGAATTTAAGATAAACATCACAAGCTGAACGATACTGTTCATCATCATAGAAACTCTTTGCAACTGCAAGCATTCCTGACTGCTGATCTTCTGAAATATTGTTCAAAATTGATTCTGTTTTCTTGTGAATCTGACGAAGCTGATTTGAAAAAACTCTAAGCATCTTAAGAATAAGAGCTTTGTTCTGACTAAAGAGGATTTCGAATTCCTGAACGCTAAGTGCAACAGCAACAGTTGGAACTAATGCAGTAGCTGTTTCTTCACGAGCAAAATGTCCAAAAGCTGATTTTACGCCAAAAAATTCACCATTTTTAACCTGTTCAGCAACTGGCTGTCCAGATTCAATATCTGTACTTGTGAGCAAAACGGCTCCGCTCTGCATGATAAAAATTCTATCATCATGATCACCTTCAAAGTAGATGATTGAGCCTTTAGTATAAGTCATCGCCTTAGGCATAGAAATTTATCTCCCGATTATTTAATAGCATTCAATAATACACTTAGAGTACAAACAACATTATATCATAACTATTAAAAATATGCTATTCTAAAGATATGATTGATTTACATGTTCACACCACAGCTTCTGATGGACAGTATACTCCTACCGAAATTGTAAATAAAGCCAAAGACCACAACATCAAGGTTATGGCTATTACTGATCACGACACAATTGATGGTCTTGAAGAAGCAAAAAAAGCCGCAGAAAATGCTGGACTTATTTTAGTTCCAGGAACAGAGCTGAACATAAATTTTCCTACTGGTGAATTTCATCTTTTAGGCTTAGGTTTTAAAAATTATTCTGACTCATTAAAAGATTTATTGGCAAAACTTGTAAATAATCGTGAAATTAGAAATTCTGTTATTGTAGAAAAAATGCGTGCAGCCGGAATTGATATTACATTGGATGAAATTAAAGCTGATTTTCCAAATACAGTAATTGGCCGCCCACATTTTGCTGCAGAACTTCAGAAAAAGGGAATTGTAAAAACCCGACAGCAGGCTTTTGATATTTACCTTGCAAAAGGACGCCAATGGTATGTTGAACGAGTTGGTTCAAATCTTGATGAAGCAATCATGGCAATTAAAGATTCTGGCGGAGTTCCAATTATAGCTCATCCTATGTCTCTTTATCTTTCCTGGGGAAAACTTCCTGATACTCTTAAAAATTTTTATGAAAGAGGTGTAATGGGGCTGGAAGCTTACCATCCAGGTGCCAGAGTATCAGAATGTCTTAGACTCGAAGAACTTGCCAGAAAAATCGGTTATTTTGTTACTGCCGGAAGCGATTTCCATGGTGAAAAAATCCGTACTGACCGCAGACTTGGACACACTTGTGGCGGCAAAAAAATTGAAGATCGTTTTTGGGATGAATTAAAAGAACGAATCTAATTTTTTTCTGCAAACTGAATTGTTGGAATATTATTGTAATAACCAGTTACTTCCACTAAATCTCCAAGATTATAGCGGTACAAACCAGAATAAGTTGTTACATAAATTGAATATTTTTTTCCAACTTCCAGCTGATAGATTTCTTTAAACTCTTCTTTTCCCTCTTCCACAAATTCAAAATAATGCATATGGGCAAAAGGCACTGTGTCATTTCCAGCATTAAGTACAAGTCCTGGACGACATTCTTTTGTGATGTAAGAAAAATCCTGATAAATTGCATTTTTAGGAAAAGCGGATTTAAAATCTTCAAGATATTTTTTTGATTCACCACATTTCCATGAAGTAAAGATGGCAAGTTCAGGCCAGAAATGTTTAGGAAGAATAGTTTCGTATCTTGATTTTGACTGTCTAAGTTCCTTTGCCCGTTCAGGATTAGAAACAAAACAAGCCATAAGTTTGGCACGAATTTCAGAAGAAATTTCCAGATTTTTATTTAATGTTCCATGTTCAATATCATCACAGAAAGCTTCAAAATCAGCATTGATTTTTTCAATCATTTCTTCTATATGAATTGGATTTTCACAAACAAGGATTTTTACATTCTGTTCCAAGGCTATGCGCAAAAGAGTGTAATAGCGGGCTGCAGAATCTTCAATTTCATAAACTTCTTTTGGTGCAGAAAAAATGGTTCTGGCAAATTCAGGAAGAATATTAGGAGTAATTTTTTCATCGGGAATACAAACCATTGGTCCAGAAAAAGCTTTTTTTGAATGCATCAAAAAAGAATACAAGAAACACAGATTCATTTTTGAAGTAACATTCTGATAATAAACCTCTGAATTCAAATCTGGAAAAATCTTTTTTGTCATTACAGGCACAGTTTTCTGCCACAAGGAAATTAATTCTTTATCCGAAGAAAGCAGCAGTTTTTCAAATTCATATTTTTTTCCATAATCTGAATCCTTTGCTGCTTCCAAAATAGAACGCAATGTCTGAATAGAAACTTTCTTTGGTTTTTTAGATGCTTTTACAATTTTTTGAAGCTGCTGTTTTCCAGTAAAACTGAGAAATAATTTTATGAGCATAAGATTTTTTGTTCTTTTCTGTTTCATACATCCCTCGAAACCATTTGAAAAAGTTTAAGCACATTATAGCAATAAATAACTTTTACAGTAAGCACATCTATCATTAAGAAATTCAGGATTCAAGCGATTTTTCTTACACTATACATAATTATTGCTATTAATTTTCACTTTTTTTAAAAAAAATTTCAAAAATTTCAAAAACACTTCCGGTTTTTAACAACTAAAAAACAATATATATACAGAGGATTCTGAGCCCACGGCGGGGATACTTGATTTTTAGATTTTTACTTTAGGAGTTATTTTATGCAAATTTATTCTTTTTCACCTTTTGGATATGAAGGAGCGTTGGTGACGGTTGAAGTGGATTTAAGAAGAGGGATTCCGGCAGTGGATATTGTAGGACTTGCAGATGGAGCGGTTAAAGAATCGCGGGAAAGGATGCAGGCTGCAGTAAGAAATTCAGGATTTGAATTTCCTCCTGAACGAGTTCTGATTAGTTTGTCTCCGGCAGATTTGCGAAAAGAAGGTGCTGGATTTGACTTGCCTATTGCTTTAGGAGTTTTATCTTCGTTTGCTGAACAAGCAGGAGAAACAAACTTTATTAGCGAACCAATTTTGGTAATGGGTGAATTGGAATTGTCAGGGAAGATTCGGGCTGTTAAAGGTATTCATGCGGCTGTGTCTACTGCGGCAAGTTGTGGAATTATGCGATGTATTGTTCCGTTGCAGAATGCAGAAGAAGCACGAGAAATATCTGGAGTACAGGTCTATGGTGCGGATAATCTGGAAAATGCGTTTAGAGCACTGAAAGATTATAGTTTTTATGAATCACGAAGCTCAAAAAATAATGTGAATGGCTATTTACCTGATGGTTGTGAAGAAGTGAATGGTGTTTATTTTTCTGAGATTTTACCAGGCTATGAGTTTGGAGAATTAAAGGGACAATATCAATTAGTCAGAGCATTACAGATTGCGGCAGCGGGTGGGCATAATTTAATTGCATTAGGAGCACCTGGTTGTGGGAAAACCATGGCTATTCAGAAATTTCCTGGAATTAATCCATTGCTTACAGTTGATGAAGCTCAGTCGGTAACAAGAATCTGGTCACTTGCCGGATTGATAAAGCCTTCTGAACCTTTGATTAGAATTCCACCATTTAGGATTCCACACCAAACTGCTTCTATCGAAGGAATTTGTGGCGGAGGTCCAAATTGTCGCCCTGGAGAAATCTCACTGGCGCATAATGGAGTTTTATTTCTTGATGAAGCTGCTGAATTTAGATCTTCGGTTTTACAGATGCTCAGGGTTCCGCTGGAAAGTGGGTCTATAACTTTAAGCAGAGCAGGTCGTTCTACCAACTACCCTGCAAGATTTCAATTGTTGATGGCTGTTAATCCTTGTCCCTGTGGAAACTATGGTTCCAAAACGAAATTATGTTTGTGCAGTGCCAAATCGGTTGAACAGTATTGGAAAAAATTCTCTGGTCCCCTGCTCGATAGAGTTGATTTACGCATCTTTGTCGAAAACTCTTCCGAAACATCAGATCAAATTGAAAACCGCGAGAATTTACAGACAACTTCTCAGATAAGGGAAAAAATTGGTAAGGCGGTAAAAATCCAGCGAAAGCGACAGGGAATTAAAAACGCACAACTGTCTCCAATGGATATTTCAAATTATTGCAAATTAGACAGTAGCTGCAACAGTATCCTTGATAACGCAATTAATCGCTATGGATTTTCACCCCGAGCCATTTCTTCCTGTTTAAAAGTTGCACGAACAATAGCAGATATGGAAGGTTTAGAAAACATAATGCCTGTTCATCTGGAAGAAGCAATAAGCTTTAGAAAACAATGCTCAAATATTGTACCAGAATTGTGAAAACTAAATGTTAAATAAAAAAGCTTCCTTTTATTTTACAAGGAAGCTTTCTATACCGGAGAAGAGACTTGAACTCTTACGCAGTCGCCCGCAACAGATTTTGAGTCTGTCATGTCTACCATTCCATCACTCCGGCGAATAAACATAATATATCAGAAATACAGAGGATATTCAAGTGGGTTTATGCTATAATCTTACATATATGAAAATAAAAGCAGATGCATTTATTGGAGCAAAGCCAGAAGAAGTTTTAAAATCTGTTTTTGGTTACGATTCCTTTAGACCTTATCAAAAAGAAATTATTACAGAAGTGCTAAAAGGTCATGACACTTTGGCTATCATGCCAACTGGTGGAGGAAAATCTATCTGTTATCAAATTCCTGCCCTCATTATGAAAGGAATAACTGTTGTTGTTTCTCCATTGATTTCCTTAATGCAGGATCAGGTTTCTTCTCTCGAATCCCAGGGAGTACCTTCTGTATTTCTAAACAGTACTCTTTCATGGGAAGAATACAAACAGGCTGTAAGTGATATCAGAAATAATAAAGTTAAGATTGTATATATTTCACCAGAAGGACTTTCTACAGAAAGAATAAGAGACTTATTAAGTGAACCAGAAGTTCAAGTAAGCTGTATTACCATAGATGAATCTCATTGTATCTCTCAATGGGGACCAGATTTCAGACCAGACTATCTTGAAATTGCTACCATAAGACGATATGTTCCAGATGCAGTTTTACTGGCATTAACTGCAACTGCAACTCAGGAAGTTCAGAGCGATATTGCCAAAAATCTTAAATTAAAAAAGCCTTCTATTTTTGTTTCAAGTTTTGACCGCAGTAATATTTATCTTGAAGTTCAACCTAAACGAAAAGCTACCGATCAGGTTATAAATTTTATAAGAAAACATAGTGGTGACAGTGGTATTATTTACTGTTTTTCAAGACGCCAGGTTGATGAATTAACTGAAACTCTGGATAAATTAGGATATTCAGTACTAAATTATCATGCCGGATTAAGCGATGCAGTTCGAGCTAAAAATCAGGAACTGTTCATTAAAGATGAAGTTCAAATAATGATTGCAACTGTAGCCTTTGGAATGGGAATTGATAAACCCAATGTTCGCTTTGTAATAAACTATGATCTTCCTAAATCTGTTGAAGAATATTACCAGGAAATTGGTCGAGCTGGTAGAGATGGTTTACCTGCATGGGCTTTACTTTTATATTCAGCCAGTGACATGCATAAAATCAGATACTTTTTTAATGAAGCATCAACCCCAGAGCAGTCAGAACTTTTGCTGCAGGGAATGATTAAATTTGCAACTGGCCGTACCTGTCGAAGAAAAAGTCTTTTGGCATATTTTGGTGAAAAATACCTGAAGAATGAAATTGATTCAGAAAATTGCTGTGATATCTGTTCTAATGGTGAAGTTCCCGTAATAAATGTTACAACTCCGTTCCAGAAACTTTTAAGTTGTATCTACCGAACTAAGGAACGATTCGGAGCATCATACATTATCGATATTCTTACAGGCTCAAGAAATCGTCGTATTATGGATAACGGACATAATATGATTTCTACCTGGAATATTGGCCATGAATACTCTAAGGAAGAATGGATTGATTTTGTAAACCTTCTAATCAGTGAAAATTATCTTGTAAAAGAACCTGAATATGGGGTTATAAAAATAACTTATGCTGGACGAAGTGCATTAACAAATCGTGATACTATCATGCTTCCATTTGCACCAATAATGAAAAACAGTAAGGAATTCACAACTGAACAAAAAACTTCTGCTCCTGAATATATTGTTCACAAGAAAAGTGAAAAAATTATTGCTGAAAAACCTCAGGAAACAGATGAAGCAGCTCAGGGAATTATCGAAGCATTAAAAAAATGGCGTAAAAGAAAAGCTGATGACATGAATGTTCCACCTTATGTTATTTTTAACGATAAAACTTTGATGGATATTGCGGCTAAAAAGCCATCAAATAAAACGGAACTACTTAATATTTACGGACTTGGAACTGTAAAAGTCGAAAACTTTGGTAAATCAATTCTTAATACAATTGAAGAATTCTGTAATAAATAAAATCGCTTGAAAAACCAAAAAGGGACAAAAAAAAGCACTTCCTCAGGAAGTGCTTTTTTTCTATTTTTTCAGATTAAAGCTTACCACTTTCAGCTGCACCTGGAAGACCAATATCTTTACGATAGAATGCATCTTCAAATTTAACAGCAGAAATACCCTGATATGCTTTTTCCCAAGCTTCTTTGAAAGTTGAACCAAAAGCAGAACAAGCAAGAACACGGCCACCACTTGTCAAAAGTGAATTATCATTCTGACGGTTACCACTAATAGCTCCTGCAACAAAAATCTTTGCTGTACTTGCTTTAAGAATCATTTCATTTACTGTAATTTCGCAACCTTTTTTGTATGCTGCTGGATATCCACCAGAAACAACAACAGGAGCAACCTGATATCCAGTTTTCCAGTTGAATTTGAATTCTTTAAGACTTCCATTAAGGATTGCAGTACACATCTGTGCAAAATCAAAATCCATCAAAGGAAGAACAGCCTGAGTTTCGGGATCACCAAGGCGTACATTGTATTCCAAAAGTTTTGGACCTTTGCTTGTTAACATTACACCAAAGAAAATAAAACCACGGTAGTCAAATTTTTCTTTAATCAAACCGTTCAATGTTGGTTCAAGAATATCTTTATTGAACTGTTCCATTGTTTCGGCAGAAACATCATCTAAAGGACAAACAGCACCCATTCCACCAGTATTTGGACCTTTAGCTCCGTCCATCAATCGTTTATGATCACGAGCTGGCAAGAAAGGAACAATTGTTGCATTTCCGCGAACTGCATATTCAGGTGTAACAGAAACAGCAGCAAGAACAGAAATTTCAACACCTTCAAGGTAGTCTTCAATAACAAGTTTCTTTCCAGCTTCGCCAACTTTTCCTGCATCCATCATATCAATAACGGCGGCAATTGCTTCATCTTCTGTTGCAGCAACAACTACACCTTTACCTGCAGCAAGACCATCAGCCTTAATTACAATTGGTGCTCCGTGTTTTTTGATATATTCAATTGCAGAATCTTTATTTACAAATGTTTCACTTGCAGGGCAAGCAACATTGTATTTTTTCATAAAAGCCTTTGAAAGGTCTTTGCTAGCTTCGAGCTGAGCACCTGCTTTTTTTGGTCCTACACAAGGAATTTCAGCTTTCCAGAATTCATCTGCTAAACCATCAGCTAAAGGATCTTCTGGACCAATTACAGCCATTCTACAGTTTTCATGCTTTGCAATTGCAACATATGGATTTTCACCATCTTTAATATAGTCACAATCTTTTGGATTTACATTAACACATTTTGATTCATGTGCAGTACCACCATTTCCAGGTACAACAATGATTTTATCAACAAGTGAACTTAATGATAATTTCCAGCAAATAGTGTGTTCACGACCACCACTGCCAACTACTATGATATTCATATTTCTATTTTATATAAAATTGAACATATTTACAAGAAATCACTGCAAATACAAAACAAAAAGGGTTGCCTTAAAAGGCAACCCTTTATAAAACTAATTAATTGTTCTAATTAATAAGCCCAACCATATCCCACTTTGTACTGAATACCAATACTTGCCTTAGGAATAAAAGTTGAGAATGCAAGCAATAATGCTGTTGCCACTCCATCTTCACCTGTTGCATTATCTTTTGATAATACATCAAAGAAATATTCTACACCAAACTTAAGAGACAAGGAATTTGAAACTCCAGTCTTTGGTTTAATCAAATCAAGAGTGTAATTATAAGCGACGTAAGGACCAACATTTATATCAACATTATTCTCGCCATCTGTAGAACCAATGTATGGATAGAAAACTGCACCTACAAGAATTTCATTATTCCAAAGTTCTATACCTAAATAAGGGTTCCAGTTGAAAGAATGAAGATTAAAATCTGGATCTGTTGATTCACGATACATAGCACCTGCGATAAAACCTATATTATTATTATAAGTTGTAAGTTCTACAGCGGCATTTGTTGTGTTATTAAGCGAAAGAATATTAGTAGAAATAGAATCACCAAGAACAAATTCCAATCTTAAGTTTTCCTGAAGAGTTTCCTTTTCCTTTGCAGTTACAACACCTAGCAAAACAAAAAAAACAATTAAAAACGCAAAAATCTTTTTCATAAGATTACCTCCGTAAAATTTTGATTGTTTATGACTTTATAACATTGAATTTTAAAATCGGTTACAAAAAAAACTTCTTTATGCTACAATTTATATATACTTCTTTTGGGGGATCTTATGAAGAAAATTACTTGGACTTGGAAAAAGATTCTTGTTCTTATTGGAACTCTTTTAGGAATTGGAACTTTAGTTTCCTGCTATGGAATGCCAATTAATGGTGAACCATATTTTCCAGAAGACGGTGAATATGAAGAACCTGCTGATGAAGCAGAAACTTCTGATATTGATTATATCCAGGAAGACTAAATCAATCTGCTCTAGGTTTATGACACTTAGAGCAGCCTACAATATGAACATGCTTTTTGCCAATTGTTTTATTGAATAGTCTTGCAGTCAAAACTTCATCCTGAGACAAACCTTTCTTACAAACAGGGCAAAACCTATGAACTCCAGGTTCTGCTTTTGGAAAACAATGAGGACAACCAGAAACAATCATAAGCTGATCTGGAACATTCATTGGTCGATAAACTTTCGAAATTAAATTTTCCCCAACATACAAATCTGAATTACAAACAGGACATTTTACAGGTTTAAGCTGTTTTTGTCGTTCCGCTTTAATTTTTTGTTCCTGATTGTATTTATAGATTGCCGCAAGAAGTGCAGCAATTATTACAAGGGAAATTCCACCAATAATGTAAGCCATAAATCAAGTATATTCCATAAAATTGAAAATTTCAAAACGAAATGATTAGCCATTAAAAATTCAAATCCATTCTAAATCCTTGATTTTCTATTTTTTTCAAAATTTATTATTTTTTTTGAAAAATTTACTAAACCTTTTTTTGCCATCTCCGATAAAAAAGTAATGGGTGGTGGACAACCCGTGAGTTAAACCACGTTGTGGTTTTGAAAAAAGAGACCACCGTTATGTTTAACTAATAGACCAAAAAATAAGGAGATTATTATGGTTATTAATCACAATATGAGTGCTATGTTTGCTCAGCGTGCACAGGGAATTCAGGATTTAAAAGCTCAGAAAAGCATGGAAAAACTTTCTTCTGGTGAAAAAATCAACCGTGCTGGTGATGATGCTTCTGGACTTGCTGTATCTGAAAAAATGCGTTCACAGATTCGCGGTTTGAACCAGGCTTCTACAAATGCTAAAAACGGCATTTCATTCATTCAGACAACTGAAGGTTATTTACAGGAAACAACTGACATCGTTCAGCGTATCCGTGAACTTGCTGTTCAGTCTTCAAACGGTATCTACTCTGCTGAAGACCGTATGCAGATTCAGGTTGAAGTTTCATCTTTGATCGCTGAAGTTGATCGTATTGCATCTGCTGCTCAGTTCAACGGTATGAACATGCTTACAGGACGTTTCGCTCGTCCAACAGGTGAAAATGTTGTTACAGGTTCTATGTGGTTCCATATTGGTGCTAACATGGATCAGAGAACACAGGTTTACATTGGTACAATGTCAGCTATGGCTCTCGGCCTCCGCAATGTTGGTGATGAAACAATTATGACTTTGGAAACTCCAGACGAAGCTAACCGCGCTATCGGTACTTTGGATGAAGCAATCAAAAAGATTAACAAACAGCGTGCTGACCTCGGTGCTTACCAGAACCGTCTTGAAGAAACAGTTAAAGGTCTTAATATTGGTGCTGAAAACCTCCAGGCTTCTGAATCTCGTATCCGTGATACAGATATGGCTGCTGAAATGGTTGAATTCACAAAAGACCAGGTTCTTTCACAGGCTGGTACAGCTATGTTGGCTCAGGCAAACCAGACATCACAGAATGTTCTCTCTTTGCTTCGCTAGTTAAGGATATAGCTTAATAAAAAATGCTCCGGTAACGGAGCATTTTTTTTGCCTGAGACAACATAGCGCAAAAGGAAATCTGATTACATTTCGCTGCGACCGCGGAAACTAAGACTTAATGTACGGCGGTCAATGTATTCCAGATCACCACCAACTGGAATTCCTGTAGCAAGACGGGTAATTTTTACAGGGTGTTCGGAAAGTTGTTCCTGCAAGATTTTATTTAAATACAAAGCAGTGGCATCACCTTCAACCGTTGGATTTGTGGCAATGATGACTTCCCCTACTTCTGATGCCTTGATTCTGCTGATTAAAGGTTGAATAGACAACTGAGAAGGTCCAATTCCTTCCAGAGGTTTAATAAGACCACCCAAAACATGATACTGACCTTTGAATTCGCCATATGCTTCGATTGTAGAAACATCCTGTGGCTGTTCAACAACACAAATCTGAGTTTTATCCCTTAAATTGTTTGAACAAATTGGACAAGGATCTTCTTCGGTCCAGTTTCCACATATTGAACAAGGCTTAATTTTTTCCTGAAGTACATTCAGATTCTTTGCAAACTTCTGAAGATACATTTTGTCCTGTTTTAACAGCCAGTTTACAATACGAACTGCACTTTTTTTCCCAATTCCTGGAAGTCGTGCAAAGTTATTGGCTAAATCATCAAAAGCATTCATTTTCCCACCCAAATTTCCTGATGATTGTTAGAGTCCAAATCCAGACAAATCCATTCCACCTAAAAGTGAAGAAGTTTTTGCCTTAATCTGTTCCTGAACATTTTCCATGGCACTATTATGAGCTGCAACAATTAAATCTTCCAGCATCTGAACATCACGATTATCAACACATATAGGATTTAATTTAATCCCCTTCATTTCGAATTTTCCATTTAAAGTTACAGTTACCATCTGTCCGCCAGAAGAACCTTCTGCTGTAATATTTGCCAGTTCTTCCTGCATTTTTTCTGACTGTTCTTTAATAGCTTTGGTATTTTTTAATAAATCTGCAATATTCATCATTTTCTCCTAAAATTAGATTTTTCCAGCAACAATTTCGCCACGGAACATATCTTTTATTGCAAGAATCTGAGGAGGAATTTCTCTTTTTCCTTTATCTCCAGAATTCTTTTTCTGTACCAGTTTAAACTGCATTGGCTTTCCAAAAATTTCAGTAATGATTTCATTGATTTCTGAAACATTCTGTTCAAGTCTTACCTTATCAAATTCATTTTCGATTTCAGCTTCAACATAGTCTGATTTTACGCTCCAGGCTTCTGTTGCAGAAAGGGAATTTGCCAGAAAACTATTCTTTACAGAAAAAGTTGCAATTACATTTCCCTTAAGCTGTGCTATAGAAAGTACCCTGTTATCTGCAGTTGAAAAAGTTTCGTTCAATTGGACAGAAGAAGCAGAAGTCTGACTTTTATTTGTAAAAGATTCATATGCCTGTTCAGCCTTCTTTTCGTAATCACCTTCTGTATAATAATTATCATCAGGAGGATTATCTGTATTTGTCCATTCTTCATCATCAGAATCAGGATTATAAGAATAATTTTCCATTGAATCTGCCATGGCTGTTGGAATTACCAGACCATCTGCAGAAATATGATTCTGAGGAATATTGAGAACTAATTTTTCATTTACAATTTTGGGAGCAGCACTTTCTACCGGCTGAGTTTGATTCACTGATTGTTCAGGCGGCAGTGAACCGCCATTATAAAAAGGGTTGCTGTTTTCCTCTTTTCCAAAATTTGGATTATCCAGCATTGAAAGTCGTGGCATTCCATTTGGATTTTCCACTTCTTTTTCCTGAACCGGAGGAGCAACTTCTAGTGGAGAAGGTGCAAATCCTGCATTAACAGGCGCTTGAATCTGAACCGGAGCAGCATTTGGAGCATTCCCCAATAACAATGTCTGAGCAGCATCAATTGCTTTTTTAACTTCCATGTTTGAAACATACTGACTAAGCCAGCACAATCTACTGAAAGAAAGTTCCAATTCATATCGAGGTGAAAGAGAATAACGAATATCTCTATAAAGCTGAAGATAAATAGATAAAGCTCGTTCAACCTGAATTGTATTCCAGCTGTTCAAAACTAAAGGACTATAACGATCAGCAGAATTTCCAAGGAGAGATTCTTTTGTTACACCACTCTTAATAAGTAAAAGGCTTCGTAAATAATCTGCACAGTTTGAAATCAACTGTTCAATTGAAATACCAGCCTGCAAAAATTCATCAATATAATTTAAAACTGTATCTGTCTGACTCTGAACACAAGCTTCGAAAATTGCGTTTAAGCGGTCAACACCAACCAATCCTAATTTGTTACGGATTTTATCGTAAGTAATATGACCTTCGCTAAATGCTACAACCTGATCAAACAAAGTATATGCATCGCGCATTGAACCTGTTGATTCGCGGGCAATCCAGAACAAAGCTTCATCATCAGCTTCGATTCCCAGTTCTTTAGCAGCATCTGCAAGACATTCTTTTACTTTATCAATTGCAACCAGACGGAAATTAAACTGCTGACAACGAGATTTAATTGTCGCAGGTACTTCCTGTAATTCAGTTGTTGCGAAAATAAAGATGATATATTCTGGAGGCTCTTCAATAGTTTTAAGCAAAGCATTGAAAGCGCTGTTTGAAAGCATATGAACTTCATCGATTATATAAATCTTGTAGCGGCTATTGCTTGGAGGGAAGAGAACTTCGTCTTTAATCTGACGGATATTATCAACACTTGTATTTGAAGCACCATCGATTTCGATTACATCAAAGCTGGAACCTTTTGTAATTTCCTGACAGTTTGAACAAGTGCCACAAGGACAATCTGTAGGACCATTCTGACAATTTAATGCTTTTGCCAGAATTCGGGCTGTGGAAGTTTTTCCACAACCTCTAGGTCCTGAAAACAAATAAGCGTGGGCTATTTTTCCAGATTTAATTGAATTTTTGAGTGTCTGAGCAACAAATTCCTGACCTACAAGATCATCGAATTTTTGCGGACGCCTTCTGGTAGCTGTTACTTCGTAAGACATGTATTAATTATACATTTTCTTGTCTGTTTTTAATAGTCTTAATGCATTCAAAACTGCCAGAATTGTAACACCTACATCACCAAATACTGCAAGCCACATATTTGAAATTCCAATTGCACTTAAAAGAATAATCAAACCTTTTACACCAAGTGAACCAATTAAATTTTCGTAAACAACTCTTACAGTTTTTCTTGAAAGTTTTATTCCTTCTACAATTTTTGAAGGCTTGTCTTCCATGATGATAATATCTGCTGCTTCAACCGCTGCATCTGAACCCATTGCACCCATTGCAATACCAGCATCTGCACGAGCTAAAACAGGAGCATCATTAATTCCGTCCCCTGTAAAAATCAAAGAACCTTTTTTTCCACTCTTCTTTAAGCCGTCAATCAATTCTTCAACTTTAGAAAGTTTATCCCCACTCAAAAGCTGACCATAAACTTCATCCAGGTGCAATTTTTCGGCAACCTTTGCTGCAGTCTTCTGATTATCACCAGTGAGCATTACAATCTTTTCTACTCCCGCTGCCTTTAAACCTCTAATTGCGTCTTCTGAATCATCTTTAATTTCATCACTGATTTCGATGTGACCTGCATAGATTCCATCAGCAGCAACATGAACAATTGTTCCGTCCTGATGTTCTGTACATTCACTGTAATCAATATTGAACTGATCCATTAATTTTGTATTTCCCGCAAGAACACTTTTTCCATTTACAATAGCTTTTACACCCTTGCTGGCAATTTCTTCTACATTTTCAAGCTTAACACTGTTACAACAGTCTTCGTGATGAGCTGCCTTTAATGAAGCAGAAATTGGATGTGTAGAGAACATTTCTGTATGAGTAGCAATAGCAAGTAATTCATGTTCTGTAATTGCAGGATTTGTTGCATGAATGTGAGTTACAACAAAATCCCCTTTAGTCAAAGTTCCGGTTTTATCAAAAACTGCTACTTTTGTTGAAGCTAAAGTTTCCAGATATGTACTTCCCTTAATTAAAATACCTCTTTTTGCACAGGCAGTAATTCCACCACAGAATGACAAAGGAATTGAAATAACCAATGCACAAGGACAAGAAACAACAAGGAACATAAGTGAACGATGAATCCAAGTTGCCCAGGTTTCGTTCCAACCCCAGTTACCAGTTGTAATTCCCAAGAATACAGAAGGAATGATTGCCAGAAGTACAGCACCTGCTACAACAATCGGTGTATAAACTTTTGCAAAACGAGTAACAAATTGTTCCGACTTAGTTTTATTTTCTGTTGCGTTTTCAACCAGTTCAAGAATTCTTGAAAGTGCAGAATCTCCAACATGTTTTGTTGTACGGATTTCCAAAAGTCCCTGTTTGTTGATAGAACCAGAGAGAACTTCATCTCCAACTAAAACTTTCTGAGGAACCGATTCACCAGTTAATGCAGAAGTATCTACAAAACTTTCGCCTGAAGTGATTACACCGTCAATTGGGATTCTGTCCCCAGGTTTTACAACAATAATAGAACCAATTTCAACTTTTTCAGGAGAGATTTCCTGGATTTCATCACCGACTTTTACAGCTGCATGATCTGGACGAAGTTTTGAAATTTCTTCGATAGAATCTCGTGACTTATCAACTGCATAATCTTCAAACTTTTCTCCAACCTGATACAAAATCATAATTGCAGCAGCTTCTGGATATTCACCAAGAATGATTGCACCAATTGAAGAAATTGCCATGAGGAACTGTTCATCAAGGAATTCTCCATGAAGAATATTTTTTACAGCTCCAACTAAAATTCCTTTTCCAGGAATAATATATGCAGCAAAGAAAAGTACAAGACAAATCAATTCATTTAAAGGAACTTTTATACCTGGCAATGAACTTCCTAAAACAGGAAACCAGGTAACAAATGGAAGATGCTCAAAGGCAACTCCAAGAATAAAAAGAACAGCACTGAAAATTAATGCTTTTACTGAAAGTTCTGCTTCCTCTTCTTCTCCGTGAGAATGTGAATGGCCATGACTGTGACCGCAAGAACAACCATGTTCATGGTCATGATGTTCGTGTTCATGATGGTGTTCATCATGTTCGTGGCAATGACATTCTTCGTGATTATGATTATGTTTCAATTCTTCTTCTGACATAGTTTTCTCCTGATTTATTCTTTTTCGCTGCTGTCTTCCAGTACATGCTCAAGACCGCATTCAATAATTTCTGCTACATGTTCATCTGCCAAAGAATAATAAACAACCTTGCCAGATCTTTTAGTTTTTACCAGATTAGATTCTCGTAAAAGTTTCAACTGATGTGATACTGCCGAAATTGTCATATTCAGCAGGGATGCAATATCGCAAACACAAAGTTCACTTTTTGCAAGTGCAAGCATAATTTTTAAGCGGGTTGAATCTCCAAAAATTTTGAAGAAGTCAGCCAGGTCAATAATTAAACTGTCGTTTTCCAGTTGAGATTTAACTGAATCTACAACTTCGCTGTGAATTACTTCGCAGTCGCAGGTGATTTCGCTTTTGCCCATGGGGACCTCACTTGAATAAATGTTCAATTGAATGATAATTCAAATATAAAGACAATTGAATAATTGTTCAAGTGTTTTAACTAAAAAAATAAAAAAAAATGGAGTTTTCACTACGAAGCCTCTAACGGTTATAGTCTTCTTCGTTACAACTCCATTTTTTTAGTTAGCAAGATCGGAATAGAAATGCTTTTTATTTATCAAGAGAACTTCTGTCCAATTTGTCAAAACCGTCGGTGAGTTCTTTGGCGATAGCGAGAAGTTTTGCTAAATCACCTTTTCTGGCACCTTCGATATTCATTGGCATTACTGGGTCGTGTAAACTTAAGCGGAGTAAAATCCAGCCCTGTACATCTTCACCTTTGAAAGAAAGTCTTACACCTTCAAAAGACTGTGGCATTTCATAGCCTTTTGCTTCGGCCCTTTTTTTGAACTGTTCAAGTACATCTTTTCCGTAAGCTTTGAAATCTTCTGTATTAATCTTGAATCTGTATTCACCTTCTTCAACTAAAGGTGGAAGTTTTTCGATAAGGCTGTCTAATTTTTTACCCTGTTTTGCTGCCTGTGCTAATGCAATAACAAGTTTAACTGCAAGGAAAGCACCATCATCAAGATAATAGTTGTCTTTTAATGCACCATGACCAGAAGTTTCCATTGCTAAAGGAGCAATAATTCCTGCAGCATTTAATTCTTTCTGTTTGTTGATTACATTTTTATATCCACGCATGTAGCAGAGGTGTTTCAAACCAAGTTCTTTTTCAAGGAAGTATGTTAAACGATCTGAAGTTACAGAGTCTGTAATAATTGTTGAACCTGGATATTCTGGAGCAAGAATTGCAGAAATCATTGCAATAATTGAATCGCGGTTTACTTCGCTTCCATCTGCAAGAACAGCACTCATACGATCCACATCTGTATCAAAAATCAAACCTAAATCGGCTTTATTCTTTAATACTGCAGAACGAATTGCTTCCATTGCAGCTTTATTTTCTGGGTTTGGAATATGATTTGGGAACATTCCGTCTGGTTCAAGGAACTGACTTCCTGTTGTATCAGCACCCAGAGGCTTTAAGATTTTATCAACAAAGAATCCTGATGCACCGTTTCCAGAGTCTACAACAATATGAAGACCTTTCAATGGTTCATTTCCATCATTCAATTTTGCTTTAATTGTATTTTTAAGATGTTCTGCATAAATCGACAAAAGATCAAAACTTCCATATGGAGGATTAGCCTTCATTGGATTTAACATTCCAGCAAGATTCAAAATTTCTGTAATGTCATCATGTTCAAGACCACCATCTGCATCAAAGAATTTAATTCCGTTTCTGTTGAATGGAAGATGACTTGCTGTAATCATGGCAGAACCATCAAAATGTGTTTCTTCAAAAACAATAGACATAAACATGGCAGGAGTTGTTGCCATTCCACAATCTACTACATTAGCACCAGCAGCAATTAAACCTTCTTCAAGGCCAACTGCTAAATCTGGACCAGAAACACGAGAGTCTCTACCAACACCAATTCTCAACTGGTCTGCTGGTTTGTTCAATTTTTTTTCAAGCCAGCTTACATATGCACAACCAATCTGACGACAAATATCTGCTGTAAGATTAATGTGTTCGCCTTCGATACCTTCTAAAGCAACACCACGAACATCACTACCGTTCTGAAGTTTCATTAAATCACTCATTTTTTTATCCTTATTAATTTTTATATTATATAGTCAAAAATCTTAAAATTCTAGTTTTATATCTTTTGCAGAAAGCGTTTCCCCTTCAACCGTTTCGCAGGCACGATTTATATAAGAAATAAGCTGTCTTACATTTCCAGGCCAGTCATATTCTTCCAGTTTTCTGATGGCATCCAAAGTTAAAGTTTTATTGAATTTTTCTGCAGTTTTCCTTGCAATAATAGTGATATCTTCCCTGCATTCTCTCAAAGGAGGAAGTCTGATTATATTATGTTCAATTCTAAAATATAAATCCTGCTTAAAACTTCCTTCAGCAATTTTCTGTTTAAGATTTTCGTTACTGGCAAAAATCATACGCACATCCGTAGATTTTGCTTCTTCACTTCCAACAGGATAAAAATTTTTAGATTCTATTACAAGTAGCAATTTGCCCTGAAGTTCCAGAGAAGCAAGAGAAACTTCATCCAAAAAGAAAGTTCCACCATTTGCTGCCATTAAAAAACCTGGTTTATTTTTTGCGCCAGTAAAAGCTCCTTCTTCAGTTCCAAACAGAGCACTGTCAATTAATCCAGTCTGAAATTCAGAAGCCGCTTTAGTTATAAAAGGATTCTCTCTTCTTGAAGAAAACTTGTGAATCAAAGAAGCAGCTAAAGTTTTTCCCACTCCAGTTTCGCCAAGCAATAAAACAGGGCCATCATTTTTTGCCGCTTTGATTATTTCGGATCGAAGAATTTTAATTTGTCTGGATTCCCCAATAAAAGTCTGTCTAAGCAATTCATCTTCCTCATTAGAATCATAATCTGTAAGGGCTGTAAATAAATCAAAATGATCATTTTCCACAAGAATTTTGGAATAGTAAGCCCGAAGATTTTCTATATCACAGGGATAAGGCATTACATATTCCATAAAGGGAAGTGTTTCGTTTATGTAGGGATTTGAATTTTGGAGGGCCGGAATTATATAGATGAATTTTTTCTTCAACCGTTGATTTTTTACAATCAGTTCCCGTTGATTTTTTTCTGAAAGTAATGTGGCATCAAAAAAAATAATCTGGGAACATTGAATCAAAGCTTCATCAAGAATATCAAAGCTTTTTACAAAAAGCATATTGGAGATAATCGCCCCGCAAAATGCAATTACATCTTTTCGTTTTGAAACAATACTAATTTGATGCAGGGTGATATTTTCCATTATGCTTTTTTAATTATTTTCTCTTAAGCTTTTCACTAATAAGCAACAGCTTAAACCAGATAAATGGGAAAATCAGGAAAATCTTAAGTGGATTTCTAAAGATTTCTACCCAAATTTCGTTTCCTCTATTAAAGGTCTTATCACTTACACGCTTAATTCGTTCAGAAAAAATACCAAAGGCATCTTTATAATAAAGGAAGATGCTGGAAGAAAAACGGTTTCTGCGTTTGTATGCCCAGCAAAGTTTATCCTTTACCCCTTCACTCAATAAAACTAAAGAAGGTTCTGCCTTAAAAATTGCCTGAATGATACTGTCTTCCATTTGCTTTGGATAATAACCAACATAGCGTCCAACAATTCTTAAAGTTGGGAAAGTATCTCGAACATTGCTTTCTGCTTTCTGCAAAGTTTTTTTGTTTGCTCCCAGCATATACATTGTTTTATAGTGAGATTCCAGAATTGAAAGAATCTGAATTACAGCCGAAAAAGGATTATATCGTTCTGGAATTGGAAGCTTTAAGAATTTTGCCGCTTTTACCAGGCTTTTTGAAACAGGAAGAATCAAGCTGGCACTTTTTACGCATTCCGAAAAATCACCCTTTCTGCGTGCCTTCAACAAATCCCAGACAGAAAGAAAAACAATCTGTTTTGTTCCTGGCTTTGCTAAAAGTTCAAGGATTTCTGCTTCAAGATTATCTGGAGTACAAATATCAACTGGAACTCCAAGTAAAGTAATTCTATCAATAGCCATAATCACACCGCCGTTTGAACTGCCGCAATTCCGTATAAAGCTGCAGTTTCGCATCTTAAAATATTTCCAGAAAAGTGAATTGGATGAAAAGCCCCTTCTTCAACCAGCGTTTCTAATTCCGAAGGGCTAATGCCTCCTTCACTTCCCACAGCAATACAAATTCGTTTTAAGTCTTTTGTATTCTGAATAATATCCCTGATTGTACCAATTCCTTCATCCCGTTCCGAAAGAACAAAACCAAGAGAAGTTCCAGTTTCACCTTCCGCTGCCTCTTTCCATAAAGAAATTGCAGTTGAAAGAGGGATTGGTTTTTCAACATTTGTGTTCACAGGAGAACCACTTTGCTGTCTTGCTTCTTTTACAATTCGTTCAAGTCGTTCTGCCTTAGAATCACTTATGGCACTAATGCTGCTTTTTTCGGAATACTCACCAATTACAGGAATAATCTTCAAAACTCCACATTCAGTTGCCTGTCGAACAATCTGTTCAAATTTCTGAGGTTTTGGAAGAAACTGAAATAACCAGAATTCTATTCCTCCATCCTTTGAATCAGATTCAATTGTATCAGCCTGAACTCCACGAGTAATTGATTTACCAGTATCGCTGCAAAGCTGAAGAGTCACTCGTTTTGAATTTTCATCAATCTGAGCAACTGTAGTATTTTTTAAGCTTCCATCAGGAAGGCGAACATTCAACATGTCCCCTACTTTAATTCTAAGTACCTGACGCAAGTATCTGTAGTCTTTTCCAATAATTACAATGAGACCGTTTTTATCTGGATTTTTTTCTAGAATATATTGTCTCATTTATTTATTGATGTCTTTTTTATCTTTTGCTTCAAGTTCAACTGCACCCTGCAATTCTTTTAAAGTCTTTGCAGATTTTATCAATGAATTATAGTCTCCACTTTCAAGCACACGAATTGCTTCTTTAAGCTGAAGATCATAATCCAAATCATACAATGGAGTTTCCTGAGTACGCAAAACTTCATTTCTCAAAAGTCGGCGAAGAATTCTTGCTTCAAGGCCATATTCTTTTGCAAGTTTGAAGGCACGAACAGCAATTTCATTTTCGCTCATAGTTGGATTCTGAAGATACTGATCTTCAATAATATTGTTCTTAATTAAAGCTTCGTAGCTTGCTTCCTGTTCTTTTGTAAGTTTTGGGAAGTTAATTACTTCTCTATCAGGTGGAATACCAATTTTATCAATATTTACATCTGAAGGAGTATAGTATCTTGCCATTGTAAGCTTAAAGCCATCTTCTTCACTTAAATTAATTACCTGCTGAACCGAACCCTTACCGTAAGTTCTTTCACCAATGAGATAAGCTAAATGATAATCCTTTAATGCCCCGGAAAGAATTTCAGAAGCCGATGCAGAACCACCGTTAATCAACACAATAATAGGAATATCTTTTTTTACAGTTGTCTTAGCAGGAGATGCCTTGAATTCCATATTTTCATAAGCAAGACGACTCTTTGTAGAAACGATTAAACCTTCATCAATAAATTTATCTGCAACATTAACTACACTTGTAATCAATCCACCTGGATTATCACGAAGGTCAATAATCATTGAGGTATAACCATTCTGCTGGAATAAATCCATTGCATCCTGAAGTCGGTTAGGAGTTTCTGGTGTAAATTCAATAAGACGAACATAACCAATTTTAGTTCCTTCAATCATTCCGAATTTTGCAGTAGGAACTTCAATCAATGCACGAACAAGCTTTACATCAAAACGAATTGTTTCACCACGCTTGATTGTAATATTTACTGGAGTTCCAACAGGACCACGAAGCTTACTCAAAACTTCGTTCATAGTCATAGTTTCAGTTGGTTCCCCTTCGATAGCAACAATGTAATCACCAGATTTAATTCCGGCTTTTGCACCAGGAGCGTCCTCCAGTGGAGTAGAAACTTCTACATAAGCAGGTTTAGCTGGTGTGCTTTCAGTAGGTTTTGTAATTGTAAGGCCTACACCTCCAAAAGAACCGTTAGTTGTATCTTTCAAATCGCGCATGTAATCAGAATCAAGATAAACACTGTAAGGATCTCCGAGAGCTTCCATCATACCTTTGAGAGCGCCTTCATATAAAACCTGAGGATCTACTTCATCAACATAATTTTTCTGAACAAAATCAAAAACTGAATTAAGCTGTTTTACATACTTAAAGCTTGATTTTTTACTATCTGTATCTGTCTTAGCCTGAGCAAAACAAGATGAAGACATCATCATTGCTGCACAGATTAAACCAAGATAAAAAGTTTTTTTCATTCCAAAAGTTGTTTTAATCATAGTAAATATTTTACATCACAGAATATAAAAAATCTACTTTAGAGGTATATTTCATTCCATTCTCTATTTTTTTTTAACTTGGATAATGTTATACTTTATATATGTCACAAATTATACCAGTTGCCAGTGGAAAAGGTGGTGTTGGAAAAAGCCTCCTGTCTGCTAACCTTGCTATATCCTTAGGCCAGCAGGGAAAAAGAGTTGTTCTCGTTGATCTTGACTTAGGTGCTTCAAACCTTCATTTGGTTATTGGTCAGCATCCAGGTTCTGCCAGTCTTGGTTCATGGTTTACAGAAAAATCTCAGTTCAAAGATATTATTCAGCCAACTGATTATCAGAATGTAAGCTTTATTGCCGGTGACAGCCAGATTCCAGATTTAACTTCACTCAAATATGCACAGAAAATCAAACTGATTAAAAATCTTAAGAATATTGATACTGATTATGTAATCTTAGACTTAGGAGCAGGAACTCATCAGTTCATTCTTGATATGTTCCTGCTTTCTCCACAGGGAATTGTAGTTTCAGCTCCTGCAGTTACTGCAACCCTCAATGGATATCTTTTCCTTAAGAATGCCGTATTCAGACTTTTATATACTACATATAAACGAAATACTCCGGGGCGAGCGCTTTTGGACAGCCTTAAGAAGAACTCTACTTCCATGCAGAAGCTTTATATTCCTCAGTTAGTACAGGCACTTCAGAAAGTTGATCCAGAAACTACAGAACTTTTTGTAAATCGTATGCAGCAATTCCGTCCACGACTTGTAATGAATATGATTGAAAACCCTGTAGATGCAGAAAAAGCCACTAGAATTAAGAATTCCTGCAACCAGTATCTTGGTCTGGAAATTGATTTCCTTGGCTTAATGTATCGTGACATGCTTCAGGATAAGGCTCTTTCTTCACAGCTTCCTGTTGTTGTATATAAGCCAAATTCAGTTTTAGGACAGGCAATTTATCGTATTGCAGATAAAGTAATCGAAACTCCTGCCCGAACTTTTGATGCAGACTTTAATCCTGAAAACTTTACTACCGATTCTTTCAATAGCGCAGAAGACGAAGCTAACAGTGACTTTGACTTTAAGCTTTCGGGAATTGATGATTTAGTAGCAGGGGGCTCATTAACTATGGGAGAACTTGCAGAAATGATTAAAACTCAGCATTATGAACTGACTCAGTTAAAAAAAGAAAACTTATTACTTAAATCTAAATTAGTAAAGGCAGCCCAGCAAGGCTTCCAGATTTAATAAAAAAAAAGGAATAAAAAATGTTTTTATATTTACAGTACCCGGGATGGATTCATCCCCAGCTTTTCCCAGGAGTAAAATTTCTTGGACTTATCCGTTGGTACGGATTAATGTATGTATTTGCTTTTGCAACTGCTTATTTTCTTCTTCAGAAAGAAGCAAAAGAAGGTGCATTGGATACATCAACCTATAAAGTAAATGCTGATGACTTATTCAGTTTTATTGCTACAGGTATTCTTTGTCTTTTAATTGGCGCCAGAGTTGGTTCAACTTTGATTTACGATACAACAGGAATGTACTGGCACAAACCATGGTTAATCTTCTGGCCATTTGATTCAGAAATGCATTTTACAGGTTTTGCTGGCATGTCTTATCATGGTGGATTTGTTGGTGGCTTACTGGGAATGGTAATCTGGTGTTGTGTAAAAAAACAGCCAGTATGGAAATGGATAGATGCAATGGCAGTAGCTATTCCTTTAGGCTACACTTTTGGTCGTCTTGGCAATTTCTTAAATGGTGAATTATTCGGAAGAATTACAACTATGCCTTGGGGAATTGTTTTCCCTGCCGCAGAAAAATTCTCTGCTTCTTACCCATGGGTTCAGGAATTTGCTGAAAAAATTGGAATGACAATTACAGATTCCAGAGTAAACCTTCCAAGACATCCTTCTCAGTTGTACGAAGCATTCTTTGAAGGAATCGCTCTTTGGGCAGTTCTCTGGCCTTTACGCAATCATAAAAAGTTTGACGGTCAGATGGCATGTATGTACTGTTTTGGCTATGGTTTTGTTCGATTCATAATTGAATACTTCCGTGAACCAGATGCAGATTTAGGCTTTAGAATTGCAAAAGACAGCTCTGCACATATTTATGAAAATACTTCCCTTCTGAATTTTTCTACGGGGCAGATTCTATGTTTTATCATGATGGTTGGAGCCATTCTTGGAGCAATTGCTTTGTTTGCATGGCAAAAATATAAAGATAAAAAACAAAAACAGGTAAAATAACCCATGTTCATACAAGGACGAAAGTGTTATATTAAAGATACTTTCGTCCTTTTTTTATTCATTTCTTCCATATTATTACCTCGACAATTGAACAAATAATGTTTTAATGTTAATTTATAGCCTATGAATACACTCGTGGCATTATGCGCTATTGGCGCAGAAAAAATCCTAGGAAACGAAATTAAACATCTCGGTTATAAACTCATTAGCAACGCTCCAGGAAGAGTCTCTTTTGCAGGAGATGATGATGCCCTTTTCCGTTCCAATCTTTGTCTTAGAACAGCAGACCGCGTATATCTTCAGCTGGCACAATACAATGCCTTTAACTTTGACGATTTATTTGATGGTGCATATAGCATCAACTGGCAGGATTATCTTAAAAAAGATTCAAAAATTGTAGTTGATAAAGTTAGAGCTTCCCGTTCAAAATTAAATTCCGAACATTCAATCCAGGGAATGGTTCACAAAGCTATTTACCAGAAATTAGGTGATATCTGGAAAATGTCTTCAATGCCAGAAACTGGTGAAGAAAGTGATATTCGTGTTTATGTTGATAACAATGAAGTTTTAATTCTTTTAGATTTATCCGGATTACCTTTACATAAACGAGGCTATCGTGTTGATGGTGGAATTGCACCTTTACGCGAAACTACTGCTGCAGTTTTATTACAGGAAATGATGTGGAGACGAAAAACTCCTCTTCATGATCCATTCTGTGGTTCAGGAACATTAGCTATCGAAGCAACCTTATATGCCTTCAATGTAGCTCCAGGCTTTGGAAGACGCTTTGCTTTGGAAAATCTTCCATTCTTTAATGCCGAAAGAGCCAACGAAATAAAACAGAAAGAAGCTGAACAAATCAGAACCGATGTTGAAGTAAGAATCACAGGTTCCGATATCGACAGTAAAGCCGTTGCCCGTTCAAAACAGAATGCAGAATATGCCTGTGTAATGGCAGGAAGAGCATTAAAATCTATTGGTTTAAGTTCTCATATTCAGCGTCCTGATTTCATTCAGTCTGATTTTGCAGATTTAGCTGCTCCATACGATTCAGGTCTTTTGCTTTGTAATCCACCTTATGGTGAACGATTGGGCGATGAAGAAGAAGCTGCTGCCTTATATCAAAAAATGAATTCTTTGTGGAATGATTTTCCAAACTGGGATTTAGGAATTATTACATCTCACGAATCTTTCCAGGAAAACTTTGGCCACAACGCAAACCGCAAAATCGGTTTAAAAGCCGGAAACTTGGATACAAAGTTCTACATATATAAACGAACATCAGAAACTCCAAAAAATTCTGATGCTAATAAAAAAACAAAAAAAGAAAAATTTTAATTAGGGAAGAAATATGGCTATAGTTGTTGAACACGATAAGAGAAGAAAAGAAATCTTACAGAAATCAATGGATGTTTTCGTATCAGAAGGTTACGAAGATGTAACTTTCCAGAAGATTGCAGATCGTTGTGGTATTACAAGAACAACCCTATACATTTACTTCAAGAATAAACAGGAAATCTTCTTAGGAAGTATTAAAGAACTTCTCTCTACAGTAGAATCTCAGCTTACAGAATTCATTAATAACGAAAGCCTTGCATCTGAAGAATGCCTCAGAAAATCTATTCTTTTTATTGTTACTCAGTGTTTCGAAAATCAGAAACTTTTTAAGGTTCTTTTAAGCTATTTATTACAGCTGGAAAAATCTGGAGTTGATATTAATCAGAAAGTTCAGCGCAGAATTGTAAGAGTTCGTCATCACCTGAGTACAATTCTCATCCGCGGAATGCAGAGAGACGAATTCAAAAAAATCAATGTTCACGATTTTAACGAATTAGTTTACAGCCTCATTGAAAGTGCAATCTTTAAATTAACAGTACTTCATCAGGACAATATTGACGACATTAATGTTGCTTTTGACATTGCAATTACTAACATACTTATAAACAAATAATTTATTTTTCCAATTTCTAGTTTATAATTATACTATGGAAAAATTTATTTTAGCATTAGATCAGGGAACAACCTCTTCCCGCGCCGTTATATTCAATAAGAATGTAGAAAAAATCGCCACAGCCCAGAGAGAATTCACTCAGCATTTCCCTCATCCAGGTTGGGTCGAACACAACCCAGAAGATATTTTTATCAGCCAGCTTTCTGTAATGCAGGAAGCAATCATGAAGGCCGATATTCAGCCAGAACAAATCGAAGCTGTTGGAATTACAAATCAGCGAGAAACAGTAATTCTCTGGGATAAAAACACAGGAAAACCAGTTTACAACGCAATTGTCTGGCAGTGCCGAAGAACCGCAAATCTTGCAGATCAGCTTATTGCCGAAGGAAAATCAGATTTCATTAAACAAAAAACTGGATTAATTCCAGATGCATATTTTTCTGGTACAAAAATCAAATGGATTTTAGATAATGTCCCTGGAGTTAGAGAACGAGCCGAAAAAGGCGAAATTCTTGCCGGAACTGTTGATACCTGGCTTATATGGCGACTTAGTGGTGGAAAAGCCCATGTTACTGATTACACAAATGCCAGCCGAACCATGCTTTTTAATATTCACACCCTGGAATGGGACAAAGATCTTCTCCAGCTTTTGAATATTCCGGAATGCATTCTGCCTCAGGTAAAAGATTCTTCCTGTCACTACACCACAACCGACAAAGAAATCTGCTCTTTTGAAGCTCCAATTACTTCTGCAATCGGAGATCAGCAGGCCGCCCTTTTTGGACAGGCATGTTTCAACGAAGGCGAAATGAAATCAACTTACGGTACTGGCTGTTTCCTTCTTATGAACACAGGTTCCAAGCCCGTAGATTCAAAACATAAACTGCTCACAACCATTGCTTTAGGTCTAAACGGAGAAATTCAGTATGCTCTTGAAGGCAGTGTATTTATGGGTGGAGCTTTAATTAAATGGCTCCGTGATCAGATTGGAATTATTAATACCGCCAATGACATCAATATTCTGGCTCAATCCGTTCCAGATTCCAATGGTGTAATAATTGTTCCTGCTTTTACAGGATTAGGTGCTCCATATTGGGATTCCTATGCCCGGGGAACAATTGTTGGTCTTACCCGAGGTGCAAACAAAGCTCATATCTGTCGTGCCGCTCTGGAAGCCATTGCTTTTCAGGTTAAAGACGAAATTGAATGTATGAAAGAAGATTCTGGAATTAAAGTAAAAGCATTAAAAGTTGATGGTGGAGCTTCTGTCAGCAACCTTATGATGCAGTTCCAGGCCGACATTTTGAACACTCCAGTTTATCGCCCAGAAAACATCGAAACCACAGTTACAGGAGCCGCTTTCCTTGCCGGACTTGCCACAGGTTTCTGGAAATCAAAAGACGAAATCAAAAAAGTCTGGAAAATCGATTCAATCTTTACTCCAAATATGGAAAACGAAACCCGCACTTCCCGTTATGCACAGTGGCAACGAGCCGTAGAACGCAGCCGAGAATGGGACAAATAAAATGAAGCTTAAAAGGGGCGCCTGCCCCTGGCTTCAGCCCTAAAGGTCTTCCGCCACCCCCTCTAGCGGGGCAAATCCCCGCAACGCCCCTGATTTTTTTCGGGGTCTGTCCCCATTCGTTTATTAAAAAAAAAGCATCTTGTTTCCAAGATGCTTTTTTGTATTTCAATTTATTTTAGAACTTAGCTTTTCTTAAGCGTACCTGTTCGATATCTTCACAAAATAACTGTCTCAAGTCATTCAATCCAAGTGCCATAAGAGCCATACGGTCAATACCAATACCCCAAGCCAAAACTGGAGCATCAATACCCATAGCTTTTGTAACTTCTGGACGGAAGATACCAGAACCACCAAGTTCAAAC
>JAZQOB010000098.1:0-54102 GCA_045627625.1 Treponema sp. | reverse complement strand
GACTGTATCAACCTTTCTTGTTTCTCTGACACACCAGGTGAAAGCTTCCAGACATATACAAACCCTAAATTCAAGGCAGAAGGCGGATATTCTAAGATTGCTGAATCTGTATTCGTTGCGGCCCTTTTCACATTCGCAGGTCCAAACTATGTTTCAATCTTGAATCATGTAGGTAAGGCTGACGAAGCTAAAAAAGCTCAGGCTGAAATCGACAAGATGAAGAAGAATATGATGGAATCTGCATGGGATGGAAACTGGTTCCTCCGTGCTTACGATGCTAACGGTGAAAAGATGGGTTCTAAAGACTGTGAAGAATCTAAGATTTTTATCGAACCACAGGGATTTGCAATCATGTCTGACATCGACAAAGATGCTACAGAAAAAGCTCTTAAAGCCATTGATGAAAACCTTAACTGTGAATTCGGTCTTGTTCTAAACTACCCTGCATTCACAAAATACCATGTACAGTATGGTGAAATTTCTACATACCCACAGGGATACAAAGAAAACGGTGGTATCTTTACACACAACAATGCATGGATTATCTGTGCTGCAGCTTATGCAGGAAAAGGTGACCAGGCATTCAAATACTACTCAGAAATTGCTCCTGCTTATACAGAAGAAACTTCTGACATCCACAAGACAGAACCTTATGTTTACGGCCAGATGATTGGAGGTAAAGAAGCTGGTTCTGATATTGGTAACGGTGGAAAGAACTATGGTCAGGGTAAAAACTCTTGGCTTACTGGTACTGCAGCTTGGAACATGGTTGCAATCAGCCAGTATATTCTTGGTATCCAGCCAGACTTTGATGGTTTGAAGGTTGATCCTTCTATTCCTGCAAGCTGGGACGGATTTACAGCAACTCGTTTGTTCCGTGGTGCTAAATACAACATTACAATTAAGAATCCAAAACATGTATGCAAAGGTGTTAAATCTTTGGTTGTTGATGGAAAAGCAGTTGAAGGTTGTGTAGTTCCATTTGTTGAAGGTAAAAAAGAAGTAAGCGTTGAAATTATCTTAGGATAATGGATAAGGCTAAATAAAAGAGAGGAAGGACTTCTTGCCCACTGGACTTTTGTTCAGTGGGTTTTTTATTTATTCTTTAGTTTTACAAATGAAAATTCATGTGTTAAAATTAAAGTAACTTAATTTAATGGAGGCCTATCATGGCAAAAAAATCAAGTGGAAACTGGATTATTAACATTCTTTTGGTAATCATTTATGACTTATTGGGTATCTTTACTCGTATCACAAGTGGAAAACCATTGTATATCATTATTGGTATTCTTCAGATCTTCACAGGTAACTTCTTTGGTATCTTGTGGCTCATCGATTTGATTACTATTATCTTGAAAAAGAAGATTACAGTTTTAGCTTAGTCTTGATTTCATTATAAGAAAAGCTGTCCAGTTTTAATTGGGCAGCTTTTGTATTTTAACGGATTGGAACCCGCCATTTTTTCTGATACTGTTTTGGGGTGCAATCCATGTATTTTTTGAAGATTTTAGAAAAGTACTGAATGTTGTTAAAGCCGTTTTCTGTAGCAACTTCAGTAATATTTTTATTTGTATAAATTAAATCGCGGCAGGCTTTTTCAACTCTAAACTTATTCAAATAATCAGAATAATTCATTCCTGTGCTGGCTTTAAATAATTTTATAAAATGACTTTTGCTGTATTGAGAGGCTTCCAGAATATCTTTTAAGCTGATGTTTTCGCGATAATGGTCATTGATATAAACCAGACTGCGATCAATTGATTTTCGTTCTACAAAAGTATCCAAGGTACCTGGAAGTGGGGCATATTGGTTTGTATTCACAATATAAATGAAAAGTTCATAAAGAAGATGTTTTGCAATAATTTCTTTGGCAAAGCAGTTGTCCTGAACTTGTTTAGTTGTATCTCGGATTCTTTCAAGCATATAGTCTGAAAGATTCAGACGGTTGTTGATAATAACATTGTTGAAGACTTTTCTGGTGGCTTCTTTTTCGGTTCCAAAAACTGAAGTGTCAAAAACAATTGCATAGTAATGAAATTTATCTTTTGAATTTTTAGTTTGAATATAATGATTAACTCCAGGAGCAATAAAAACAACATCACCGGGGTGAAGTTCATAAGTATTGTTTCCAATTCCACAGGTTACACAACCTTCTGTAAGATAGAAAAGTTCAAATTCCATGTGGAAATGGGTATCAGGAATATAGGTATTGGTATCAAAAATACCAATCGGAAATTCTTCGGTCCCCTTGTAAATATTTTCAAAAGCGTTTCTCATAAGACTCTCCAATACATTATTACATTCAATAGGAAAATAATATAAAAATTAAAAAAAAACAAGACTATAGAATAAAAACTCGATTTGTCGTAAAGTTCATAACATATTATAATTGAATTATGGAAAAAGAAGAGTTTCAACCAATTGTTGTGACAGAAGGAAAATGTGGTTATTACGATGAGAGAGATACACTTTCCCAGATTACAACTATTGATTTGATGAAAGTTGCAGCATATAAAGATGCAGGAATCGAATTAACAGATTGCCAGGTTTTTAACATTTTAATGGAAAGTGGTTTTCGCCGAAGTGGGAATTATTTGTATAAAGAAATGTGTGAAAGCTGCAGCGAATGTACTCCTATAAGACTAAGACCAGATTCATTTGAAATCTCAAAAAGTCAGAGAAAAGTCTGGAACAAAAATCAGGATATTGAAGTAACTATAACAGGAATTCTTTCTGGCGGTAAAAATCCTGGGAATGAAGCTTTTGCAACTGAAGAAAAGGCTTTTATGTTCAGGGAATATGATGCTCATCACAATGGGGACAGAGCAAATTATCACAAAATGACCATTGAAGAAGCAGTAGAGCATCTTGAATATATGAACAGCGGTTATGAAGGGGTTTTGAATATGGAATACCGCCTGGATGGCAAGCTCATTGCAGTTGGTGTTCTGGATTACGGAATGGATCTTAAAAATCACATAAACTCTATTTCTTCAAACTATTTTTATTACGATGTTTCCGATGAAGTCTTAAAACGCAGTATTGGAGTTTTTAGTGTACTTAAAGAAATAGAATTGTGCCGTAAGTTTAATATTCCTAATTACTATCTTGGATTATATCTTCCAAACTGCAGGAAAATGAATTATAAGATTAAATATAAACCTTACGAATTATTGGAGAATGGTAAATGGACGGAACATCAGGAATAATTTCTGACGATTACAATCCAGAGACAATGATTATTTTCCCAAAACCAGGTCAGTTTGAAGGCTTTGAGGAATTGTGTGCTTATAGCTATGATATTCCGCAAAAACTGCTTTATTCTGCATATATGCAGGGAGTTTTTCCCTGGTTTGATGAAGATAGAGGGGATCCTGTCCTCTGGCAAAGTCCTAATGAAAGATTCGTAATTTTTCCAGAGCTTTTTCATGTTTCAAAATCTATTGATAAATTTCTAAAAAAATCTCCTTATACTTACACTATGGATAAATACTTTGATGAAGTAATGAAGCAATGTGGGCTTATGGAAAGAATTGGTCAGAATGGAACCTGGATTGGTTCTATGATGAAAGAGGCCTACAGTAAGTTCCATAAGGCAGGGTTTGCACATAGTTTTGAAGTCTGGAAAGATGGGCGGCTGGCAGGTGGATTTTATGGAATTCTTATTGGCAGCGTATTTTGTGGTGAATCAATGTTTACGATTGAACCTGATTCTTCAAAATCAGCATTTGTAATTTTTGCAAGAAGATTTTTTGAACTTGGTGGAAAAATGATTGACTGTCAGGTTTATACAGAAAATATGGCCCGTTATGGAGCAATAGAAATCAGCAGGGAAAAGTTTCTGGAAAAGGAAAAATTTTTTCTTAAAGAGGCATTAAAAAAGCCTTTGCAAGAATCATACTTGTAAAGGCCTTTATAAAGATATTAATTTTTTGGAGTATAAGATTCTCCAGTTTCAAGATTTTTCCAGATAAAATTACCGTTCTCCAGCAGCATGTAGCTGTGTGGGGAGTTTTCCTTTGGAATAGAAGTAGATCCTGGATTCATATAAGTGAAGTCCGGGTATTTTTTATTCACAGGAACATGTGTATGTCCATTTAATAAAATATAATTTTTGATTCCAGGGAAAGGTTTTTCTGGATTAAAGTGATGTCCATGTGTTGCATAGATTGGTAATTCACCAGAATCCAGAATGATATATTCACTCATAATTGGAAAATCCAAAACCATCTGATCAACTTCTGCATCACAGTTACCGCGAACACATTGAATCTTATCTTTAAGAGGATTCAAGAGGGCAATAACTTCTTTAGGAGCATATTCTTTTGGAAGATCGTTTCTTGGACCGTGATAAAGAATGTCACCTAACAATAAAAGTTTATCAGCTTTTTCTGCTTCAAATCTTTGCAAAAGTAATTTGCAGTAATAAGCTGAACCATGAATATCAGAAGCAAATAACCATTTCATTATTTAATTTCCCAATCAATAAGTTCTACAGAGCCTTCAAAAACAATGTAGATATTATTTACTTTTTTAGTTTCATTTGTAAGTTTAAGTTCAGCTTCGGCAGTTGCTCCATTTACTGAAATAGAAGCAATTTCTGTTCCGCTGGCACGAGTTCCAGAAATGAACTTCAAAGTACCATTGCTTTTAGCTCCAGTATGGATAACAATTTTGCTTCCACCTTTGCTTAAGTCAACATTCTTTACTAAAACCCAGCCACTGTTTTTTACAGGAACTAAAGTCTGTTTTGAACTTACGGCAACATTGCCAGAGCTGTGGAAAGTTGCAGCAGGAACTGTTCTGTAAGGATTAAAGTTAGCAACAGCATCTACACCAGCTTTAGTTACCTTCTGAATAGGAAGAGTTCCATCTTTGTTTACTTCAATTTTATTGATGAAGATTGAACGATATCCACCCTGTTCAAATTCAATAACTTTTTCTGTTGTCTGTGCATGGTAAGCAATGTACCACTGATTTTTGAACTGGAACATCCAGTGATGATTGTTTCCCCAAGGACCAAAATATGCACCTGGATTCTGTAAAGTGTAGCCCTGATACTTGAAAGGGCCTAATGGAGAATTAGAAGTCATATAAGCAATAACTGCAGTTGGAGGAACATCTCCTGTAGCTCCTTCGCGGGAATCCCAGTTAGCACAATAGCTGTATACATATTTTCCGTTGATTTTGTTAATACCAGAATCTTCAAAAAGCCATGGAGCATCGATTTCGGCTGGAGTTCCAACAATAGAAATCATATCATCACCTAACTGAACACAACGACCAGATTTAGGATGAGCTTTATCTGCACCAACACCACCGCCAAAATAAAGGTATCCAGTACCATCATCATCTACAAAAACTGCAGGGTCAAATAACCAAGGTACTTTATCGCCACTTACATTTGGAGTACTTCTTGAAATCAACTGTTTTCCAATTGGATCTGTGAAAGGACCTGTTGGAGAATCAGCAGATAAAACACCAATACCGCTGCCGTTATCAGCAAAATAGAGGAAGAACTTATCTTTTCCGTTGATTGTCTTATATGCAATAGCTGGAGCCCAGGAATTGTTTGCCCATTTAGCAGGACCTTTAGGATTATTGCGGCCTGCTACAGGGATTTCTCCACAGTCAGTCCAGTTTACCATATCAGTTGTAGACCATACATTTAAAGTATTAATGTTTCCATACTGATTTGCAACTTTACCCTTTGTTGATTCAGCCTGCTGGGCATCGTTTGTTCCATAAACGTAAATTGTATCTTTATAAATCAGAACACAAGGGTCAGCAGTAAGCTTATGAATTGCAACAGGATTGTTTTCGTTTGCAGGTTTAACTGCTTTTGTTGCCATAATCTTCTGAAGTTCTGTAAGTTTTGTCATTTTAGAAAAATCAATTTCGTTTGACGAAGTTGAAGTTTTTGGTTTTGCAGAAGCGCAAGAACTCAATGTAGCTGCCATAATAATAATTCCTATTAATTTCTTTGTAATTTTCATATGCATAAATATATAGTTTTTAATCTATTTGGTATATCAGAAACTTATCTTTAGTGCTTTACAGCCATGTGGTGGTAAAACAAAAGTAGTTTTTGAACCTAAATCTTTCTTTTCCCATAAATCTCGGATATTACTTTTATCTGTAATGTTTGAAACATCCAGTTTTACAGTCTGGGAAGCTTCGGAAGTGTTGAAATAGCATTCGTAATAAGAAGAATCATCATTTTCATTTACCCAGATTACAACATCTTCTTTGCAGGAATTGGAAGTCTGGAATGCCTGATTAGGACATTTATCCATAGCGATAATTTCTTCGTTGGTAATAAGACTCAAACTGAAAGAATCCAGCTGTGGTAAATCAGTACCAATCATTAATGGTGCTCTGAAAATTGACCAGAGAGTTACCATTGTTCTTGATTCATCTTCGGTGAATTTGCATTTCCAGCCCTTATTTTTTGCATCTTTTGGAGCCCATCCGTATCCAAGAACATTCATTGGAAGCATATCACAATCAGGCCAGTTTCCGTCTCCTGTATGTTTCTGCCATACTTCGCAGCGTTCAAACATTGCCTTAAGAAGCTTCCAGTCATCCCAGAAGTCATCTGTAATACGCCACATGTTTGCATATTGTTCGTAGTGATGAGCTTTTTCGATTACTGCAGGACCTGGACTTAAAGAAAGAACCATAGGTCTTCCAGAGTTCTGAATTGCATGGGAAATCATTTCGATTTCTTTTTCTGCAGAATAAGGATTTGCAGGATAGGCATTTGTATTACAGATGTCATCAACCTTTACAAAATCAACTCCCCACAGGGCATATAATTCAAAGATAGAATCGTAATAATCCTGAGCATAAGGTCTTGAAGCATCAACTCCGTACATATCAGGATTCCAGCGGGAAGCAGAATATGGATTTGCAATCATATCGGCAGTAATTTTACTTCCATCGTGAGTTTTAATAGCCATATGATCATGAGCGGCAAATCGGGGAATTCCACGCATAATATGAATTCCAAATTTTAAGCCAAGTGAATGAATGTAATCGGCAAGAGGTTTGAATCCTTTTCCATCAGCAGAAGAAGGGAATCGGTTAGGAGCTGGAATCTGTCGGGAGTATTCATCCACACAAAAGCGGCTGAAAGGAATGTATTGAATTCCTTCTGCATTGCGGTTTCCTGCATTAGGATCAGACCATTGAATATCAATAACAACATATTCCCAGCCAAATTGTTTTAAGTTTTTTGCCATGTAGTCAGCATTGGCTCGAACCTGTTCTTCGTTTACAAGAGTATTGTAGTAGTCGTAACTGTTCCAACCCATTGGTGGCTGGAGGACACAGTCATTTTTATTGTAAAAAGCCATGTTTAATCCTTAGTCCTCAAGAGCATCTTCTTCGTTCAAGTATGTAGCAAAGCCGTCGGCAAGAGAGAAGATCCAGTCCAAAGTATCGTTTAAATTGTCAGCGTTGAGACCACCATATGTTGTAATGAAGTATTCCAGTGCAAAGAAATGAGAACCATCGTCATTTTCACCATAAATGGCAGTAGTAAATACTTTGTTTTCGTTCCAGTTGTTTACAAGTTTAAGGGAACGGTTTAGAGAGATATGATTTGAAGCCATCCAGAAAGTACGGAACTTAATGAGAGAGCGTTCTTCGTCAGTCATAATAAGAATATTTACGCCGTCATAAGAAACCTTGATATCACCGTCGTCATACTGGAATACAGTATATTCAGGATTAATAAGCTGTTTTACTGTGTCAGGTTTAACCTGTGATTTAGTTAAGTTCTGTGCAAAAAGGGAAGTGATTCCTGTTAATGCAAGCATACAAACAATAATAAGTTTTTTCATATAAAAGTCTCCAATTTAATAGATATGTATAGTTTAACACAAAATGAAAAAATTAAGAATGAAAAATTATGAATTGTGACTCATCATTACGAGGAGGAAAGCGACGAAGTACCCCAGTTATGATTTTTCTTTACTTTGGCCTAGTTTATAATTAACTTAATTTTAGAAACTATAATGGAGGTTCTTGTATGGCAGAAGTTATTATTACAAAAGAAAACTTTGAAGCAGAAGTTTTGAAATCGGATAGACCTGTGCTGGTGGATTTTTGGGCTACCTGGTGTGGACCATGTAAAATGATGAGTCCTGTAATTGCAGAATTGGCAGAAGAGCATCCTGAATATAAAATCTGCAAAATTAATGTGGACGAACAGGAGGAACTTGCGGCTCAATTTGGAGTAATGAGTATTCCTTCTTTTTTAGTGTTTAAAGATGGCAAAACAACAAGAGGAATTGCAGGGGTTCAGTCAAAAGAATTCCTGTTAAATCTTATAAACATGTAATTAATAGGTAATTAATAGAAAATAATCTATTTTTCTGCTAAAATAGTAGCGTGTATTTCAATGGAACTGTGTGTGAATCACTGACTGAATGCGCAACGGTAAGTAAAAGAAATTAAAGATTAAGAATGAAAAATGATTCTTGGTTTTAAATCTGGATTTTCCTGAAGGGCCACTGACGAAAAATCTTAAAAATGATTTTAGTTGGGAAGGCGGAAAATCTTGACGGAGAAATCTCTGTTATTACAAGTCCGGAAACTTTGGTACACGCTGTCTTTTTTTCTAAAGGGCATGCTTTTCCGTATGGAAGGCAAACTATTAAAATTTTAGGAATTGCGCAGTTTCGGTTCCTGGAGAAAATCAATGAAAAAATTTAATGTTTTCGCAAAAATTGCAGTTGCAGCAGTATTGTTGGCTAGTGCTTTGGTATTTACTGGATGTAAGCCAGAAGTTCAGTTCCGAGATAAGTATGTGGATTTAGTTGGAACATGGGCTGCAGGTGAGAACGAACAGTACATTATTACTTATGATGGCTTTGAGTCTGTTAATACTTACAAATGTAATTCTATTGTCATTAAACAGATTGATTCAAAATCTGGTTATATTTATGGAAAATATACTCTTATTCCAGATTGGACTAAGGGTCAGGAAAAAGAACCAGATGACAAAACTGGCTGGTTATATACATATGGAATGTGGTATCCAAGTAACAGTGAACTAATTGGTAAATGGTATGCTGCTTATTATAGTGATTTGACTTCTGGCTCATTAAAGTATTCTGGTGCTTTTAAAGCAGGTGGAGTTAGTGGAACAGAAACTTTGGAAGAAGCTATTGAAACATTCACAGTAGAAAACGGATATTTTGCGTTTTCATCTGAATGTATCAAAGTTACAAATACAGCTAAATAAATTCCGGGGCGTTGCGGGGGTGACTCTGGCAATGCCTTTTTACCCCCGCAGAAGGGGTAGCGGAAAACACGACAGAAGTTGAACGAAGAGAAACTTATGTCGTGGTTGGAGCGAGGGGGAGACTTCCCCCTCTTTTTTTATGAAATCGAAAAATCTTTTTTTAATAATTCAAATTACTCTGTCCCTTTTGTCAGGGGTTTTTGCTCAGGAAATGGAACTTCCGGAAATTACACTTTTTATTGAAAAACCGGTGGCTGAGCAGAAAATTGTTTTAACCGCGGAAGAAATTAGAGAAAAAAATGTTGAATCACTGACAAGTTTGCTGGAGAGTGCGGGGGTGCAGCTGCTGAGTTATGGGCCTTACGGGCTGGAGAGCAAGCCTAGCATTCGAGGGTTTACGGATGAAACGGTCAGGGTTGTAATTGACGGCATTTGTGTAAATAACGCACAATACGGAACTTTTGATTTTACTTCCATTGATGTTGGCTCTATCGAAAAAATTGAAATTGTGAAGGGTGGCTTTACGGAAGGTGTATCTGATGAGGGCGCGGTTGGAGGTGTAATTTACATCACAACCAGGAGTTTTGATGCCGGCTATAAAATGGGTTTTGACAGCAGGGTGAAGACCTTTTTTAACGGGAACTCGATTTTTGATACTTTTAATCAGAAGATTTTTTACGGTGGACAGATTGGTGAGGCCGGTTATTTAAAGACTTCTGGTGATATTACTTTTGCAAAGAACCGCTATTTGTATCGGGATTCTATGAGCAACAATATTACGGAAAGACGGAATGCCCAGGTACTGGATGGAAGCGGGGAGATTAAGTATTCCCAGTATTTTGGTGGTGGGAATCAGTTTTTTGTAAGCGAAAGATTTTATGGTGGCGATAAGGAAACTCCGGGGCCTGAATATGGAACGGCCGGACGGCAGAAGGATTATGATAATTCCCTGGGATTCAATTTAAGGATTCCAAAGCTGCTGGAAGGTTTTAGATTGGATTCCAGTTTGACCTGGCTTTCGAATTTGCGTTTTTACAATTCGCCGTCGGAAGATTCCAGACATTTTGTGAATTCCCTGAAATTTATGGTTGTCGGGGAATATTCTGGTTGTGACTGGTTTGGACAGACTGCAGGAATTACTTTTGATTATACAAATCTTGATTCGACAAATGATGGAAAACATAATCAGTTTACGGGAACTGTAAAAGAGACTTCAAAGATAAAACTTGGGGAAAAGGTTTCGTTTAGTGTTCCTATGGCACTGAAGTTTTGTGATAAAAATCTTGCGTTTATTCCAAAGCTTGGGATGAAGGTTGAATTTGGAAAAATCTGGATAATGACTGACGCCTATAGAATGGTTCAGTTTCCAAATATGGATGATCTGTATTGGGAAGGGGATGGATATTACGGAAATCCTGATTTGAAACCAGAATCTGGTTGGGGCGGAGATATTGGTGTAAATTTTAAACTTCAACCGGTGGAATTCAGCTGTACTGTATTTACAAATTATTATGCGAATAAAATTCAGTGGGCGGGAAATACTCCTCAAAATATAGCAAGTGCTTTTTATCTTGGACTAGACTGTTCTCTGAAGGCTAGTTTTTTGGAAGACAGATTGAACTTCAGTTTGAATGGGGAATATTTGTATAATCGTCTTTTGGATAAATCCAATTCTTTAACCTATGGTAAAAAAATTATGTGGACTCCGGATTTTACTTTTGGAGCCTCTGCAGTCTGGAAAGAAAAAAAGTTCAATCTGAATCTGGAAGGAAATTTTGTTGGCAAACGGTATACTTCCAATTTAAATGTATATTTTGTGGAGCCTTATTTTTTACTTAATGCCAGTGGTGAATTTACCGGGTGGGAGAATTTTACTCCATATTTTAGGGCCGAGAACCTTTTGAACGCAAGATACGAAGCGGTGGAAAATTATCCAATGCCAGGTATCAGTTTTACGATTGGTGTTAAATTTGCTCTGTCCCTTTTGTAATTAACTTCACTTTTGAAAGAAATTTCACTATATTAATGATGTACGAAATATTTTTTGGAGATATAAAATGGCAAAAAAGAGAATTCCAATTACTTTGCTTTGTGGTTATCTTGGAGCTGGTAAAACAACTTTATTAAACCGTGTACTTACAAACCAGAAAGGTTATAAGGTTGCTGTTATTGTAAATGATATTGGCGAAGTTAATGTTGATGAACGTCTTATTGCAAAAGAAGCAAAAATTACTGATACAGATTCAATTGTTCCTTTGACAAACGGATGTATTTGTTGTGATTTGAAATCTGACATGGTAAAACAGATTGAAGGTTTGATGAAAACTGGAAAATTCGATTATGTAATGATTGAAGCTTCTGGTGTTTGTGAACCAATGCCAATCGCACAGGCTATCGAAACTATCGAAATTGGACAGCTTGATAATGTTGTTGGTGTAGTTGATGCTGCTCGCCTTGTAGATGAATTTGACGAAGGTAAATCTTTACTTAAAGAAAATATTGAAGAAGAAGATATTGAATCTTTACTTATTCAGCAGATTGAATTCTGTTCAACTTTAATTGTAAACAAGCGTGACTTGGTATCGGATGAACAGATGAAGATGGTTCGAGCTGTAATCAATAAGATTCAGCCAAGTGTTCGCGTTATTGAAACAACTCGTTGTGAAGTTCCTGTTGAAGATATTATTGGTACAAATCGTTTTGATTTTGAAACAGTTTATTCTTCTGCTGGTTGGGTTAAAGAATTGGAAGAACACGAAGCTCATGAACACGATCACCATGATGACGACGATGATGATGAAGTTTGTGAACATTGCGGACATCATCATGGAGAAGGTGAAGAATGTGATCACGATCATGACCATGAACATCACCACGATCATGATGACCATGATCACGAAGGTCATGAACATCATCACCACCATCACCATGAACACAGACACGAAGGTGAATCTGAAGATGAATACGGAATTGGATCTTTTGTTTATTACAGAAGAAAGCCATTTGATAGAATTAAGTTAGATCAGTATGCTGCAAGATGGCCAAGAAGTATTATTCGTTCTAAAGGTGTTGTTTGGTTTGCTGATGAAGATGATATGGCTGTAGTTCTTGAAACATCTGGTCGTCAGATTCAGGCTGGATATTCAGGAAACTGGCTTGCTTCTTGTCCTGAAAAGGAACAGAAAAAAGTACTTAAAGAAAATCCTGAAATGTTGAAAGATTGGGATGAAAAGGTTGGAGACCGTATGGTTAAAATGGTAATCATTGGTCGTCATCTTGATAGAAAACAGATTGAAGCTGATTTGGATGCTTGTTTAGCAGACTAGAATAAGCTTATAAAAACATAAGGAAGGGGAACCGTAAGGTTCCCCAATTTTTTTATTCTACTTTTTCTAAAGGAGCTTTAAAACTCATTTTTCGTGGAGTAGGCATTGAATCAAACTGAACAGTATAAACATGTTTTGTTTCATCAACTGTAAGAACGGTTCCCTGCCCAAGAATATTGTGTTTTACTCTGTCTCCTTCTATCAATCCCGAAAGTTTTTCTTTTTGAACAAGAATTTTTTCGGTGTCGTCAATATACTGTTTTGAATTGCGTACTAAATTATCTGGTAGTTCAACCAGATAATTCAGGTATTTTTTGTCTACATCAAATATAAATCTTGAAGGAAATCTAAATCCAATTCCCTGGCTTGTACCTTCTGCCTCTGTAAGAATCAACTGTTTTTGCGCACGAGTAAATGCAACAAATCCCAATCTTCTTTCTTCTTCCATAGCAGCTTGTGAATTAGTTTTCTTACTCGGAAACATATTCTCATTCATACCTGCAACAAAAACAACAGGAAATTCCAAACCTTTCGCAGTATGAATTGTCATAAAACGAATTGCATTCTTAGAAGTTCCAATGTCAGAGTTGGTGTACAAGGCAGCATGAGACAGATAGTTTTCCAAAGTGCATTCTTCACCACAAGAAGTTTCGTATTCATAAATAGATTGCTTCAATTCTGCAAGATTATCTAACCTTTCTTGAGAGCCTTCTGTTCTTAAACTGATTTCATATCCAGATTCAATAATCAAGGCACTAAAAATTTCTGAAATCTGCATTTTTGAATAAGTACTCGAAAATTTTTCAATCAAATCTACAAATTCATGAGCTTTTGTACCATGAAAAACTTCATTTTCCAGATTCATCTTAAGAGCCTGATAAAGACTACCACCATTCTGTTCTACATGATCTTTCAGGAACTTAATTCTTCGTTCTCCAATGTTTCGTTTTGGTTTATTACAAATTCGAAGAAACGATAAATCATCTTTATAAGCAATCATTCTCAAATATGAAAGAGAATCTTTAATTTCCATTCTTTCAAAAAATGGAAGCCCCGAAAAAAGAGTATACGGAATATTCTTTTTCTGAAAAATTTCTTCCAGATTTCGACTTATATAATGAGCGCGATAAAGAACTACAATATCACTTGGTTTAAAACCGTCTTTAAGTAATTCTGTAATTTTATCTGCAACAAAAACTGCTTCTTCTTCAGCAGACTTTCCGTGATAGTAAATGGTTTTGCTTCCACATGCATCTAGAGTTGGAATCAAATCTTTTTTGATTCTCAATTTATTCTTTTCGATAAGTGAATTCGCAGTGTTCAAGACTTCTGGTGTAGAACGATAATTCTTCATCATCATGATGGTTTGAACATCAGGAAATGCCTGATCAAAGTTCAATAAGTATCGAACATCAGCACCTCTCCAGGTGTATATAGTTTGATCTGGATCTCCTACAACAAAAAGATTCTTATGATAATCACAAAGAACTTTCATCAACTCATATTGAATAAAGTCAATATCTTGAAATTCATCAATCATTATATATTCAAGTCGTTCCTGCCATTTCAATCTAATATCTGCATCTTGTTGAAAAATATAAAGGACAAACTTAAGTAAATCATTGTAATCAAGTCCAAAACATTTTTTTTCCTGATAAAGATACCCATAGAAAATAATGTCATCAGGTTTGGTTGCGGCTAAATATTTTTGATGTAATTCTTCAAGAGTCATACGAATCATGTCTTCGTAGTAATCAGGATTCTTAAAGAGCTTACGAATTTCAATCATGTCTCTTGCATTAGAAAAAGTCATCTGTCGGAGAGTAAGACCTCTCTCTTCGTAGATGATTTGCAACATAGAATCAATATCAGAATTATCTAAAACTAAGAAACTTTTTGGATAAGCAACAGCATTTGAATCTTCCTGTAAAACCGATACACAAAAACCGTGGAAGGTTGAAATGTATCCAGTGTCATTATCTCCTGTAAGCTTCCGGATTCGACTGCGCATTTCGTTGGCAGATTTATTTGTAAAAGTTACACAGAGAATATTGGAAGGAAGTACCCCAATTTCGTTTACGAGATATGCAAAACGATAGGAGAGGGCTCTTGTTTTTCCAGAGCCTGCTCCCGCTATTACTCGTACAAAACCTTCTGTTGTAGTTACAGCCTGTAGCTGCTCCTGATTTAATTCATTCTGATACATAAGTATAGTATAATAAAAAATCGAAAAAAAACAAACGGTTTATAGCTTATATTTGATTTTTGTTTTATTTTCCACATGCTGCAGTACTTCTTTCGATTTCAAAAGTGCCTTCAAAGACTCCGTACCAGGCATCCAGATTAAACACTCCGCTTTGCCACTTTTTATTCAAACTCATGTATCCAAGAGAAGTTTTGTCGCCACCTGTGTGTCCTTCAATATAAACAATACCAATTACATTTCCATTTGAATCAAATTCTCTGGAAACAACAGTTAAGGTATGTCCAATCCAGGTCCCTCCTGCAATCTTGTCTGGATTTGACCAGACAAAAACGGTTCCTGGACTAACTATACTTGGATCCGCAAGATTTTCGTAAGTTTTATTCCTTGCTTTTGTATTTGTTTTGTCATATCTGCTGTATCCATTCGAAGTTTTTCTAAAGGAATCTTCTGGAGAAGTTTTTTCATCAAAAAAATTCCAGGAGTTTATACTTTCTTTTGCTTCATTGTATTTTCCTTCACTATCAGCCTGTGCAAACTTTTGTCCACGGTCAGACTGACTGCTAAGATTTGCAGCTTTATTTGCAACTGTGTCAGCAGCTCCGCTGGTATCAGCACAATCGTAAGTATGATGAATTCCTGCGCTTGTTCCTGTTGCTTTATATTCACTTTCTTTGAAGTTCAATAAAGAGGCAATTCCTGCGTTATACATTGCCTGTTCATAAGGTGAGAGGCTTTCCTTTTCCAATCCGCTTAAATCATAATAATTCACAGGATCAGTACTGCAGTATGCAAACCAATTATACCCGTCCTTTGCAGGATCTTTTGAAATAAAAGATTTCATTGAAGGAATATAATCTCTGTTTCCTAAATCCAGAATATTTCCATTTATACGAAGCATGTTTTTTGAATTGCTGTAACTGGAGTTTTTACTGGTCATTTCAGTTTCAGGAAGTGGAAGTCCCCATACATCATAATTATTAAGACCCATGCAGTTTCCATATTTATCAATTACTCCTGTGATGGAAGTATTGCTGGTATTCATTAATAAAAATTCAGTACTTCTTCCACTGGTATAGGAATTATCAATATACAGATAAGCACTCGGAATTCCGTTTATTACAATTGAAGTACATGGACGACTTTCAAATTTTATTGTATTTTCTTCGTTTTGATTTTCTGCAATTCGATTATTCTCATCAGAAGTTCGATATTCGTTGAATTCTGAATAATTTGATAAATCAATTTCGCGATTTTCAGTTCTTTCATTATCCAAAGGTTCTTCTGTGCTGAATTTCATTACAGAAATATTGTTCACAAAAACAGGAGTATCAATCAGAAGTGAGGAACTAATTCCGTCATAAATAAATCTGTGATTTTCTTCGCCGATAATTTGTTCTGAAACTCTTCTTCCCAATGCATCATAAGTATAAAAAGCTTCCTTTACTTCTCCGGTTTCGTAATCCTCAAATTTAATGTATTCAGGACGATTATAGTTGCCATAGTTAAAATCCATATGAGCCAGTGAACTTACATATTGAACCAGGTTTCCATTACGATCCCACTTGAATTTAATTCCACCGGCTTCTGTTTGAACTCCATGCTTTTGAATCAATCGATTTTCTGAATCATATTCATACAAAATCTTTCCAAAGGAATTTTCTACGCTGGCAACATTGCCATTTTTCGTATAGGTAAAAACTTCTTTCCAGCATTTTTGAGTTTTATTTGCTTTAGTATTCTGTCCTGCTTTTTGTAAAAGTGAATTTACCCCTTCATAATCCTCAAAACCGATACTACATACCGCTCCATCGGGATTTTCATCCTTCAAATAAATTCCGCATTCAATCGCTTCTCTTCTTGCTTTGTTTACAATTTCTTCCGAATATGGATATTCAACAGATTCAAGTCTTCCCTTGTTGTCATAACAATATCTGGTAATATCTCCGTCTTTATTGGCAACAATGTGTTTTTTTCCATTTTCGTCATATAAAGTTGCTTCGGCCGAAATAACCAGTCCATAAGGCTCTTTAGCAAATACTAAATCTTTTTGCCCCTTGCTGTTATAAACAGAATGAATTGATACTCCATTGGAAAGATCTCTTCTTGTTTCCCGTCCATAAACATCATATTCAACACTGATAGAAGAAGAATCCGATTTTTCAGAAACACAACTGATTAATCCTGTATTATCGTATTCAATGCATAAATCAAAGTTTGAACTGAATTTTTCAATACATCTTCCATAACTGTCATAATCATAAAATACCTGAATTCCAGAAATATTATCCTTCATTTCGATTAATTTTCCGCCAGTATCATAGTCAAACAGAATAGAGCCTTCATTATTTTCCAATCGAACTATATGACCTAATGGATCTTTTTCAATAATACAGTTTTCACCGTTACTAAAGCTTTCTACAGTAATATTGTTTACATCATCGTAATAATAAGTGGTATTTTTATTTTCAAAATCCTTTTTAGAAATAATTCTGTTTTTATCGTCAAATTTATATTCAGCAATATTTCCAAACGAATCCTGTTCCCAAATTAAATTATTATTTCCATCAAATTTATTTGAATAGAAATTTCCAGATGCATTCTTGAGAGAAACCTTTTTTTCCTCTGGTGTATAAATGAAATCCAGCTGAATGTTTTCGATTGTGGTTTCAGACACAACATTTCCAATATTATCAAAATTATAGTTAGTCTGATTATTCAAAGCATCGTATTTTGTAATAAGATTGCCTGAAATATCATAAATCCATTTTTCTGAAGTTTTCCCAAATTCCTTAAATTCTTTAATCTTTCCTGAAGGAGTGTAGCTGATTTTATCAAATAAATTTCCATTTATATAAGTTTCAGAAACATTTCCATGGGAAGTATAAGTCATTAATTTCTCGGTTCCATCTTCATTCAAAAGCTTTACACAATTTCCAAGAATATCATATTTATAATTCTGACAGCCTTTTTCATTTTCAGTTTTTATAATCCGACCCCAGGCATCATAATAAATGGAAGAAATGTACTTTTCTCCTTCAATTCTTGAAATTTTACGGTTTTCAAAATCGTATTGATAATCACACTGATAACAGAGTTTTCCCGAAAACGAATACAATTTTTCTGAAGATTTAAATCCCTGTTCATCGTATTCATACAGAGTATAAAAATCAGGGCCAATTTCCTTGATTAATAGTCCATCCGAATCATAAATTCTTGACCAGGTATTTCCAGAATAATCAGTTTCGTAAATCAATTGAGTGTTAGTATTGTAAATGCTTACGGCTTGAGTCTGATTATCGTTGGTCTTCGTAACAGAAACTTTTCCATCGTTATAGTAGTGAAAATCAATCCTTTCTTTGTCCGAAATGATAGAATCCAGCTTTCCGCTTTTAGTATAGGTTCTTTTTTCAGTAAGTCCATTTGGACGCAGAATCTGAATCAATTGATTTTTATTGTTGTAGATATATTTGTGTTCTGCAAGATTTCCTCTTTTTACTTTCATTACCATTCCGTCTGAATTATCTTCATAACTGATGGAATAAAGTTTTTCAGTTTCTAAATCTTTTCCATCTTCAACAAAAGAAACCTCTTCACCCAAAATTCTCTTCTTAGAATCAAACAAAAACTTTCTTTTTAAGCTTTTTTCATCATCCGATAAGGAATGAACAATATAGGCTGTAACTTTTCCAGGAATTTCATATTCATATTCGATAAACTTTTTGCCGTCCAAATAGACTTCAAGCGGATTCCCACCTTTGTCATAAACTATTTTTTTACAGTAGGAGATTCCTGTTATTAAATCTGTTTCGACAGTTTCTGTTTCTCTTTGATATGAATCAAAAAAATGAACAATTTTCTTTCCAGGATAAACTTCCGTAATGCAGTTATCACCATAAGAATAGTAAACCGAATAATCTTTACCATTTTCATACTTGATTTTTCGATTCATAGAATCATAAGTCCATTCTTCAACTGTTACATCCCCTGAACTGGATGTTTTTGTTTTTTTTGTGACTGAACCAAAATCGTTGTATTCAAAAATATAGATTCCGTTACATTCCTTAATCTGTTTTACAAGTCCGTTAGAGTAGTATTCCATCTCGGAGATAATTTCATCACAGAATTTCGTAACAATAATGTTTCCTTTTTCATCAAAAATGCTTTCATTGGTAAATCCGTCTTTATCTGACTGAAAACTTATTTCACCAAATTCATTGTATTCCGTAAAAGTTGAAACACCATCTTCAAAGCTGACTTTTATTGGTTGAAAATATTCATCGTAAGTAAAATATTTCCATTCATTATTTTCAAATACTCCCGAAATCTGATTGTTCTCATCAAATTGAAATTTTCTGCTGATTCCCGATTCATTTTCATAGGCTTTTGTTGCACCTTCATCATCCAGATAATAGGTTTCTATATTTCCTGAAATTGTTTTGTGGGTAACGAGCTTTTTTCCGAAATCGTAAGAAAAGGTTTCTTTCTGTCCAAGCTGATTTATTACAGCCGATACAACAGTTTTCTTCTGTTTCTTATAATATTCATATTCAATTCTGATAGCCCCTTCATCTCCCAAAAGAATCTGAGTCAAATAACCATTTTTGTCATATTTATAGCTTTCTTTTGTCCCAGAATTCGAACTGCAAGTGATTAATGCTCCATTGGAATAAGTGTATTCCGCTGTTCCAGAAGTCTTTCCAGAAATAGATGTGATTTCATTGTTTCCATTTCGCTTAATATGTATTATTTCTCCAGTCTTATTGTGAACTTCTTTAATCCGTCCATTTTCACTGATGAATATAACTTCTTCTCCAGCTCTATTGCAGGTTTTATAAAGAATTCCATATTTATCAAAATGCTTTCTAAAACCATTCCTGTAAATAACTTCAAAGCCTTCACCTTCATTCAAAACATACAGATTAGCGGCAAGTTTCTTATTGATAGGAATCCATTTATTATCTTCGAATTCACAGAGAATATTTCTTCCATCTTCATCAATAAAAATTATGACATTGTCACCAACAATATATTTTTCTTTGTCCGAATAGTAACCATAGGCTGCAAATTTGTTTAATTCATCAATCTGGATATTATGCTGATTCAAAACTTCAAGTTTTTCTAATTCCTCTTGAACTTGCACCATTCCTTCTTCAAAAAGCTGCTTGTTTTCTTGAGAGTAAGAACCAGAATAGTCTTTTGCAAGAGTCTCATTCATACTATTGAAAGCTTCCAATTCCTGTTTTCTATTCAGAAGATCCGTTTTACGGCTTTCAGTATCAGTTCCTCTGCCACGAATAATTCTTGAATCTAAAGAACAGGTCCAGTATTTTCCAAAAGATTCTGAATAAGTTTCCCGTCGCAAATTTCTCGAAATCTTAAAAATCTCCAGATAATCCTGAGCAATAAAGTCTTCTGCTGAATAAGAATATTCTCCCGTTCCAATAAGAACAGGATCTCCCACAAGTCCTGCTGCTTTATAAACTACAGCCAGATTTTCATAGGCTTCAACAAGTTTCTGTCCGGCTTCAATTCTTGCTGCTTCTGCACATTTTAATTTTTCTTCCAGAACTTTAAGTTCCTTCTCCAGTGCTTCAGTATCTCCTTGAGCCGTACTGATTTGTTTTTTCTTTGCAGCAATAGCTTCTTTAAGGGATTCTTCTGCTTTTACTCGCATTGCAACTTCATTTTCTGCTTCCGTTACTTTTTTACCTGCTTCTTCAACCATCGAAATCGCAATCTCAATAACGCCCTGTCCTAAAACTGTACCCGAAATAATATCAGCATTTAGTTTCCATCCATAAGTCATAGGAAAAACAGACAGGAAAAAGAATGCAAAAAAGATAGGAATTTTGTTTCTAATCGTTATCATTAATATCAATCTCCTGAATTAAAATTTTACCAGCTTGTGGTATAAAACATTTTGTCCATAAAACTATTCGCTTTTTCTCTGGAAGGAACATACCAACTACTGTCCCTTACAAAATCAATCTGTTCAAATCCTGAACCTTTTATGTAGCCCGAAGGATGTTTTGCCGCATACAATCCGCTTTCTGCCAAAGTTGCAAAATATACACCTGGAGATGCTTCTTCACAATTGAAGGCCCAGGAATCCACTACAGTTTGATTTCTTGTAGCGAAAAACAGTTCCTTTTCGTCGTAAAGATTTTCTCCATATAATTCCAGCTTCTGACAAACAACCTGTACAAGAGATTTGCTGTCTAAATAAACATCACTATCAGCTTTTCCCTGGCAGTAAGATAAAACTTCATAATAAATTCCGTTCATAATTTCATCCCGAATAGAAGGGTTGATTATTTTTTCTGAAGCCTTTTCCATAAAGTTTTCAAATGAATCGAAATATGAATTTATTTCTTCCAGGTTTACCGCCACAATCGAGGCATTGTTTTTTTGAGCATATTGTTTTTGAAATTGATAAATACTGGACTGGCAGAAAGATAGGGGAGTTTTCTCCTTTTTTTCTGCAAAATCATCCAGAAGTAATTTGTAATTCCAGCCATTAGAATGAAGAAGTCCCGGGGTTCCAATGCCAAAACTTCCGCAATTTCTTAACTGGTACAAAATCTCCAGTTCCCCGCCAAAACAAGTATCAAAGCCAATTACATCCAGTTTTCTTCCATTGCAACCATCCATGATTGCCGAACTCATCTGATTCAATGACATATAGGTTCCAGAAGTACTGTCGAACGCAAAAGCTTTATTCTGTTCGCTAGAGTTTTTTTCTGTATTCCGCCAGCCAGTTCCGTGTCCCCACATGATCAAACCATAGTAATCACTTTTGAATTCCGAAAGCATAAAACTGATGGCATTAGAAAGTATGTATCCCGAAGACATATCCAGTTCTGTTTCAGTACCCACTTTTAATCCAAGTCTGTCGCAGGAAATTTCAGTTGAAATTATGTCTTTTGAATTTGACTTTCTGCCGCACTTCAATTTATACAGTCTGGTTCCCGTCCAATTTCCGCTTGTTATGTCATAGCCAGGATGTCTGTCCAGAAGAAACAAAACATTTACATATTTTGTATTCACATTTGACATTTCCATTTCCAGAATGTCTTCCATAGCTTCTGATTCCAAATCATTATCAGCCGACATATAAATCAGAATTGTCCATCGGTCCTTTTTGGAATTAACAGGTGTTGTTACTATTTCAGGTGAAGTTCCAGCAGGATCTAACTGACAGGACATGAACAGACAGAATAAAAAAACAGGCAGGAGTTTTCTCATAATTACTCCTTTTACAGACCGTAGATTCCATAAGGATCTGACCATTGAGTTCCATCTTCATAAATGATTTTGCTTACATAAATAAAATCCGCTGTAAATGGTTCTGAAGGTACATAAGTTAAATATCTGTCAATACTGACACACATTTCCAGTTTTTCCAGAGGTTCAACTCTTTCTGCAATTTTAAGAGTGATATTGTTTTTTCCACTTAGAGGAGGATTTCCCTCTTCATCAAAAAGGTAGAATACCAAAGTAAAAGAAACCACTGCCTTGTCGCTTTTGTTGAAAAAAGAAAAATCAAAACCACCGTTTTCATAATCTCTGGAGTCTTCTATAACCATTTCTCCAGAAACTACATATGGTGGATTTTGTTTACTAAAATTACTGCAGCTTACACTGTTGCAAATCATGCTAAATAAAAACAGGACAATAAATCCTTTATTCAATTTTTTCATTCTCAACTCCCTTAAAAAACTCTTCCGCTAATTCAATAAATTCCAGTTGTTTTTGCTTTTTTAAATCTTTCATACAGTTTTGAGCTGATTTATAGTTTCCCGATTTCCATAGACCGTAGATTTTATAAACTAAACTACAGGAATAAGATGAAGAATTTTTTTCTGTGTACAGCTTTTCTAAATGATTCAAACCTTCTTCAAATCTGTTCTTTCTATAAAGGCTCTCAACTTCATTAAGAATAGATTCTTTTTTCAGAACTCTACAAAAATATATATTTGTGTTCTTTTCTAAATTGATTTCATAATTATCAAGGACTGAATAATCTGGTTTATATCCACTTAGAAAAACTTTGCCTTTTCCCGCTTCATCAAAAAAGCAAAAACCAGCTGAATTAGAATATTTTATTTCTGACTTACTTCCGTCTTTTTTTCCGCTAAACCACAATTGATAATCCGAAACTGGTTCATTGTTTTCATCTATTACAGCAACCTTTAAATCTACTTTTTCTTTTGAATAAAGATTTTTGTTTGAAGCACAGGAATTTAAAATTCCAAGCACACCAAAAACTATTGTCAAAAATAAAAGTTTTTTCATTTTGTTCTCCTGATTTCGATTTTTCCCGATTCATTTTTATAAAAAGCAGTTACACTTCCATCCTTGTGTATGACTTTTCCCAGCTGTCCGTCCTTTTTTTGTTTATTGCCATTTTTCGCGGTCAATGATTCTTTAACAGGAGAGGGTAACTCAGCTTTTTTGTAAGATTTCACCAGTAATTTAAGATTCTCCTGAAGAAGCCTTAATAATTGAGCAGATTCTTTTCCATTGAAAGAATCAATTTTCATTCTGATTCTCTGGCAATTTCTTCCTTCTGTAACTGAAATTTCCATAACCAGCAGATTTTGATTTTCAAAAAGACTGCTTAATTCAGTTAGTAAAAACTGTTCATTATGGGCAGCTAAAAGATTGCACTCAAATACAATTTCAAAAGGTTCAATAGTCTCTTCGATTATTGTTCCTCCATATTGTCTGATGATTTCTCTTATATGCTTTTTATTTTCAATTACAGAGGAAATCTGAACAGGAGTTTCATTCCTGCTGAAAAATCGATTTTTGGTTTGAAGATGAAATATTGGGCTTCCGTTTATGAATCGCAATGAAGAAAAATTTTCTTCGCAATTATTCAATGCCAGTTCTTCGGGATAAATGTTTTTTATGTCACTTTCAAAAAAGCAAAAGTAGCCGTCAGTTTTCCAGTTGAAATTTTCAATTGTACCTCCATTTACCTTCAGCTTTTCAAATAATTCTTCCAGACAGAAAAATGGATTTTCAACAGTTTGAACATAGAAGTCGGTTTGGGTGGCTACTTGAGTTTTTTGGGATTCTTTCTTTGCCTGTGAAGATTTATTTTGATTTGTACAGATTAAAACCAGAATGAACCCTATGGAAAAAAGCAGTCCCAATATAATTGAATTGCGGGGCTTTTTGTTTCGGACAAAAAATCGGGTGTTGGGGCTTTCTTCCACCGTCAGAACCTTGCCAGGGTGTTGGAGTTTATACTCCTGCAGTTTGTCTTTATTGATTACAACAACACCAGCCTCAAATCCGCCTCTCCGTAACCGAAGTTTATAATCAAAACTGCAGCTTTCAGCAAAACAAGGATGCAGCTTTCCCAATTCAATGAACAACTGGCGAGATTGATTTTTCTTTTTCCAAACCGAAAATGGGAGTGATATCCTGTAAAAGTCATAATCATCTTTTTGAATCTGGATTTTTTTCTTTTTATTCATAGACTTAATCCCTGGCGTTTTTATTTACTTTTGAATAAATTTCGCCTTGTTCATCTTCAAAAGCCCATTTTCCATAAAAAATGTCAAAATCTTCTCCCTGACAGTTTTTTGATGAAATGGTCTTTTCCCATTGAATCGAGCATAAATTGCATAGAGCATTGCAAGTGTATTCCCATTGATTTAATGATGCAAAACCTTCTCCATCGCAGGTTTTTACAAAGCTTTTTGAAATGAATCTGCTTTGTTCTAGTCTCAGTTGTTTCTTTCTAATTTCCTGATCCTTAAGATTGCACTGCCAGAAACAACTTATGCTGGAAACAAATACCGTACTCATTAAAGTCAATGCAAAAAGCAAATCTGTAAAATGCATTTTATTCTCCAAAAATTTCTGTAATAACTGCCTGATTATGAATTTCCAATTCTTCCGCAAACAATGAAGCTTCTTTTTCCCACCGTTTCATTTTTGCAAAATTCTTTCCATTCCAGCTCACAATCACTAGGCTTACACTGATAATCAAAGCCCCAAACATTCCAAGCCCAAAAAAATTATTCCCATGAGTAGAGGTCTGCATTGTTTCCTTCACCTCCTTCTTTTCCATCTGCACCGTAGCAAATGATTGCAAAGGGTAAATTAGGAACTGCTTCAATCGGTAAAGGAGAACTTTCAGCCGAAATATAAATGAATTTTTGACCCCATGGATCTGCGGCAGGTTTCTTTTCCAGGTAGGGTCCATCCCAGGTCTCAGGAATCGGATAAAAGGTCGGTTTTGTCCATAAGGCCTCAATTCCCTGTTCACTGGTTGGAAAGCGTCCGCAGTCAAGGAAATATGATTGAAGGGCGGAGTAGTATTGTTCAATCTGGTTTCTGGCAGCAGTCCGTTTTGCGGTCCCAATAAGTTTCGACACCGATACAGTTGTTCCAGCTGTAAGGGCTGCCCCGATTGCAAGAACTCCAAGAGTTTCAACAAAAGTAAATCCTTCAGAGTGATTTCTTTTTCGTTTTTCATTTTTACTCTCCTGAACTTTTTTTATAAAAGACATTTAGACCTCCTAAAAAATACTTCCCGATAAAAGAGGCAGTACCGTGTTCATAAGAAAAATTAAAAGGAATATTCCAGTTCCTGCTATGAACATTGGTTCGATCAATTTCAGACAGATTTTTCTTCGTCTGTCTCCATCAAGCTTTAATTTTTCCGCAACTTTCTCAAAAATTTCTTCTTCACCACCAGTATTCTCTGCAAAAAAGAAAGCTTCTTCTAAAACTTCCGATTTTCTGTTGTTTTCAAAATTAAATGCATTCTTCAATTCAAAACCGTATTCCAGCTTTTCTTGAGCACCTTCAAAGATTTTTCCTTCTGCTGAATCCTGTCCTAAAATGTTTCTTGCTGTTTCAATTGCCGAACCAAAGCTTTCCCCATTTTTCACAAGAAACGCAGCCGCTAAAAATGCTTCGTACAGTTTGTCTTCCCCTAAATTCCTTCTTATAAACCAGGCACCACCAAGTGAATAAAATAAAAGAAATATAAATCCCTTCCCCATGGACTCAAAGGAAAACATACCCTGTCCAGTTATAATTTCATTTGAGCCAAGGGAACTGGAATAAAACCCCAGAAATATTATGCAGCAAACTGCAAGCAAAACTACAAAAACTGGATATATGATTGCTTCAATCAGTTTATTTATAGTTTCTTCTTTGCGTTCACATCGGTTTTTCAAATACGAAATCGAATCTCCTAAATTCCCTGATTTTTCCGCAAACTGAATAAAAAAAGAATAAGTATCATCAAAATGAATTCCCTTATTGATTTCCAAAGCTTCCGAAAAACTGTTTCCCTTTTCCAGTGAATGAATTAGTTCTTCAATTTCCCTGCAGCCTGAATTATCCTTTTTCCTGTTAATCCAATTACGATTTAATATTTTCAATGCCTTGGGTAATTCCAGTTTTTGAAGTACAAGCAGTGAATAAAGTCCGTCAGTGAATCTTTTGACTTTCTTCCGATTTATTTCCATCCGCATTATCCTTTTACAGCTTCTTTTTTCTTGAAATCCTCCAGCAGAACTGGTAATGATTTTCCCGATAAACTTCTCGATAAAAGTCCATCTTTTTCAGGTTCACAATAATTTGTAAGGTGACTAAAGCATTCATTCATTTCAGCTTCTGATAAACTTTCTTTAGTTTTTTCAGATAGATTTGATTTTGGAACCGAAACATCTGCCAGAAGATTCACTCTTTCTTTCAGATGATTCATTTCCTGAACAATGACACCTTTCAAAACAGAAACAATTACATTTCTTGAAATTCCTAAATCTTCAAGACGCAAGATTGCTCCAGATGCACTGGCTGTGTGTAAGGTTGCAACTACAAGATGCCCGGTTAAAGCCCCTCTTATTGCCGCAGATGCACTTTTCTCATCCCTTATTTCACCAATCAACAGAACATCTGGATCCTGTCTGAACACATGAACCAAAGCTTCAGAAAAGGTATTCTGAGTTTTTTCATCTATTTTTATTTGAGTAACTCCTGGCAAAACATACTCAGGAGGATCCTCTAAACTGATTATTTTGACATTGTTTTTTTTCTGCCTTCTGATTTCCATCAACATGGAAGCAGCCGTTGTTGATTTTCCCGCTCCAGTTGGTCCGCAAATGATTATCAAACCGTTTTTCTCGTTACAGAGATTTCTGATTTTTTCCGTCTGCTCTTCAAAAAATCCCAGTTTATCCAAAGATAGGGGAGTCCTGCTTGAATCTAAGACTCGAATTACAAGGGATTCCTTATCCTGGGAATAATCTTTTCCAATAGTTGCCATGGATGAAACTCTGAAAAATACAGGATTCTCTTTTCCAAAAATAAAATTTCCGTCCTGACTTTTCCGTTTTTCCATAACATTCATACCAGACAAAAACTTGATTCTTTGAATTAGTTCCTGATTTCGTTTTTCATCCAAAGTGATTTCACTCTGCAGCTTTCCGTTTATTCTGAATTTCACATGATTCTCTTCTATATGAATATCAGTTGCACCCTTTGTTCTGGCTTCAGCCAAAATAGTATCCAGTAGAACAACTGCCGCCGCTTCATCCCTTTCCGTCATTTCTTTTGTATCTGGCTTTTCTTTATTAACTGCAGATTTTTCAGTTTCGCTTCCGTACAACCGTGAAACCCATTTTTTTATCTGCTGGCGGTTTCCTTCATAAAACTCAATATTCGGTAACAATCTGAATTCTTCAGGGCAATCTTCCTGACTGATTACATAATTTACAAAATTGAAAAACGCTCTGCTTAATCTTTTTCTTAAACTGGAATCATAAGGTCGTTCAGTAATAAACTTAATTGAAGAACCCTGCTGCTCCATAACTGCAGTTCCGTTGTAAAGACAATAAGCAGGAGTCAATTTGAATTCATATTTGTTCATTTAGGCCTCCAGAAGTTTTTTACATCTTTCATAATCTCTCTGCCTTTCTTCCAGAGGAGAATTTTCTTTATTTGATTTAATCAGGTTTTCGTTTTCTAAATGAGGGACCAGATAAATTACCATCTGTGAGTTTTGATTAATTTTTTCTATATTCTTGAAAAACATTCCCAATATTGGGATTTTTGAAAGAAGAGGTGTACGAACCTGGGCTATTGATTCTGAATTTTCCACCAGACCGCTTAAAATAACCGGTTCTCCACTTTTACCACATACTTCAGTTGTGATTACTTTTTCGCTGGTTGGTGGTGGATTTCCTGTTGCTCCGGAAGTATCATTTCCCTGTCTTGTAACAGAAGCTTTTACAGTACTTGTTATCAGTCCATCACCACTAACAGTACCTGTAATCTCCAGTTTCAAACCCGAAATGATTTCTTTAGTAATTCCAGAATACACAGGTTTTCCTGTTTCAGGATCCAGATTATTGTCTCTGTAACGATAAGTATTGGTATTTTGAAAACTTATTGCTTTTCCAGAAATTCCACACAAAGTAGTATCTGCAAAAACTTTAGTCTTATTGCTTTCCAAAGAAGCTTCAAGTTTTCCAGCAAAATCCAAACCAAAAGCAGAAATAACATTAAGATTTAAATTCAAAACACTTCCAAGTTGAATTCCAAGACTGTTTCTATCCCCTGCATTCAAAGTTTTTGCACCAATACTTCCATTAATTGAATTTTCAGCACCATCTTCGAACTGCAAAATCAGTAAATCATAACTGATTCTTTTAGACGGAATATCAATTTTCTCAACTTCGTCCATGAAAATCCTGTATGCATTTTCCGATCCACAAAAGAAAACCCTTGATTTATCATCACTCAGTTTAAGTTTTTCCTTATTCCCCAAAGTTCCAAGTTTCTTTACCAATTCTTCAGGCTTTAAAAACTTCAGCAAAACTTCAAAAGCTTTTTCATTTAAGTCAATTTCTTCTTTCAATTCATTAACCAAATTCATCTCAGCTTTACTAAGGTAAGCCAAAAAAGTTTCATCATTCAAAAGAACTACATCAAACTTCCCCAATCGCTTTGTCATTAACGAAACAAACTTTTCCGCTTTTACAAAATTCAAACAAACCTTTTCCCAGTCCTTTTCTACACCAGGTTTTTCCCGTCCGGAAGCATCTCCCATGATGTAATAAATTCCATCACAAGTAAAAACACTAAGCCCGTTCTGTTTACAGAAAACACCTAAAATATCATCAAACGAATTTCCCGAAAAACATGACCGAACCACTTTTCCTTCAGTTCCATTCAAAAAACAGAATTCCTTTTTCGATTCCCTGCTGCCTAATTCAAAAAGTTTTGCCAATACATCTCCGGATTTGCAATCCTTCGCATCAACAAAATATTTGTCTCGTTCTTTACGCACTTGAATAAAGCCACCGGAATTTCCATTTAAAGTTCCATTTTTCTTCCCAATATGAAAAGATTTTCCTTCCGAGATCAGTTCATAACCAGCAAATCTTTTTACAAGATTTTCCAGCAATTCATTTTGTTCCAAATTCTTCAAATGAATTGAATAAGTTCCTCCAGGTAATGAATCAAAAGTCACAATCCAGTTAAGTTCCTGTGTCAATTTTTCCACAATCTGAAAAGCATTTAAATCAAAAGCATCCAAAGAAAACAGATCTCCATTTCTGCAAATCCTGATTTTACTTACAGTCCAAACTTCATCAGATTTTTGAACAAAAAGTCGTTCAGATTTCAAAAATGAATCAAAAGCTGTCTCAAAATCACTTCCCGCAAACCTGAAATTTCCTTTGCCACTGATAGTGTCATCCGTAGTAATAGAAATTCCTGTATCCAGTGAAACTGCAAAAAGAATATCTTTGATTTCACAATCGGAAAAATCCCAGCTGAAACTGCTGCAGAAGGCTTCTATCGCCAGGCTAAACAAAATAAGTACCAGAGAAAATTTAAGTTTCATCGTACACCTCTCTATAAAGGAATTTGTTCAAAGACCTGCAGTTTTCGGCGAATTTTTAAAGAAAAAAATGAAAAAAATGTAAAAAATAATTAGAAATAACAATACAATTGTAGAGTTAATAGAAAAAATACAATAATTGATTAGAAATGTTCAATTTTCAGTTTGAATAAAATGATTAAATGATGAACAGAAGGAGTTTCTAAATGTCCAAAAAAAATAAAGATAAGGAAGGTAAGCTCACTATCGGGCATATCATTACACCTACAGTTGCATTTTATATTGTAGCTATAGTTTTTATTCTTATTGGCGGAGTATTTGTAGTCTTCTAAGTTGTTCTAAAATCCGTTTTTCAATCTAATTTAAAATTATAAAAGGCTGTCTAATTTTTTTTAGACAGCCTGTATTTTTTATAGCTACTCCCAAGCACAGCTCTAAGCGCATGGGTCGCCTGAAAGGCTCCCCGCGCGTAATTGGAAAATTATTATACATGCTCGCTCACGCGAGCTAGGTGTACCGTTGCTGGATTCCTCGCTCGGAATCCAGATCTTGTTTTAAAACAAAAAATCCTTGGAAGAGCCCAGATAATCCTAAGCACAGCTCTAAGCGCATACCGTTGCTGGATTCCTCCTCTGGCGGGGTTTTGCGATAGACACTTGAAAGGCATCTGGACTCATCCAAGGATTCTTAGATGATGATTAAATTTACCAATTATGGCTGAATCTGTCAATAAGTCGAATAATTGGTTGGAGTTAAAAAAAACAAGGTTCCCAGACAGTAACACTAAAAAGGGAACCTTGCCGTCCATTTCTGGACATCGGAGAGAGTTTATCAGCTTATTTACAAGCTGTCTTTAATTTAACTTATAAATAGTTATCCGTCAATATCATATTAAAATAAAATAATAAATAATTGTTATTATTTTTTACTATAACTAAAAAATATTACTCCTTATCCAAAAAATCATCTATTTCCAGGACGGCTTTTTCGATATCGACTTTGCTGCATTCCGAGGTAATATCTACCAGCTGACCAAAGCGAAGGTAATAAAGATAGCATTTAATTTCTTCAGGATTCTCAACATTCATCATAGAAGCTACTGCCTGACGGTAACAGGCCAGCTGATTGTAATATAATTCCGGACAGATGCTGATATTTGTTTTGTAATCTACAATTACATATTTTCCTTCGTTTGTTCTATATAAAAGGTCAATCTGTCCTCTAATGATTTTATTACATACTCGGCTTCTAAAATCATATTCCGCTTTGTGGAAATCGGAATTGAAGGCTTCCTGACCAATTTTAGATTTAAGGAATTTTGCTGCCATTTCTTCACAAATACTTCGGACAATTTTTTCGTTTTTGTGGTTGTTTTCCAGACCCAGAAAATATTTTGTTGGAATATTTGGAGATTCATTTTTAACCGCTGCTTCTAAATAGGCATGGGCAATGCTACCAAAATGGGTAAAATTAAACCGAGGCGAAGGATTTTCTTTTGATCGTTCACTGGAAGGAATTGAAGCCTTTACAATTTGATTGATTTCAAAATAAGGAATTGTTGATTCATTTTCTTCCACTTTTATGTACGGAGTAGTTTCATCATCTGTTTGGTGAAGCTTACTTGGGCGAATATATTTATCTTCAATTTTTTCTTCGGGAATAATTTTATCCTGAGAATAAAACTGCTGGGTCTGAACATCTTTTATAAATGAATTTTTTTCCTTTTCGGTGTTTTTGCGTTCTGCAGAAGTTCTTTCGTTAAATCTATCATAGGGATGAATTGACTCAACTGTGAAAGGTGAAAAATAATCAGGATGATCAAGATAATAATTTATACTTGGTTCCAGTACATGGAAAATCGATTTAACTGAATGTCCTGAAGCATATTTTGAAATCGCATCGTCAGTTTTTGAATATCTACCATTGGTGATATACAGTTCTTCTTCGGCTCGGGTCAATGCAACATAAACTACACGACGCAACTCCGCATCGGACTTTTTGCCTTCAAGCTCTTTGGTCTGGTTGTAGAAGAAATTAATACTCTTTTCACCATAGCCTGGATAAGTTGGAGTATTGATTGTAATTCCGTAATTCTTCGAAGCAAAAACTGGAGATGCATTGCTGTCATTCATGCTTCCTGATTGAGTGTGAACCAGGAAAACAATTGGATATTCCAGTCCCTTACTTTTGTGAATTGTAAGAATATGAACTCCTTCAACATTCTTCATAGGAATATCCATTCCGTCCATTTTAGAACTTAAATCCTGATATGAACGAAGGCTATCAACAAACGCAGCAAGGCTCATGCAGTCTTCTTCCCCCTGGCGGGCAAGTTCAAAAATATAGTCATAAAGCTTTTCGTAAAGTTTTACTGTGTTATTCCATTTTGTTTCGTAGCCATAACCGAATTTGTACCAGATTTTAGTAACAAGCTGGGTGAGTGGGGCAGTTTTTCCTTCTTTCTTTAATTCTTCGTAGAATTCTTTCGCGTGATTATATCGTTCAAGGCTTTCTTCGCAGAGAACTGATGAAGGTTCTGCGGCAAAAGGACTGTGATTCAAGACCATGATTCCATTTGTTTCTTCAACAGAAAGGTTTACAAATGGGGAACGAAGAATCTGGGCGTAAGAAAGAGTATCAGTTTCGTAAACACAAATACGGAGCATGGCAAAAATATCGTTTACTGGTCCGTCAGAGAAAAATCCTGTCAAAGTTTCGGAATTATATGGAATTCCATGATTCAAAAGGGTTCGTTCATACAAAGGCTGACAGCCATAGGTTCTGATAAGAATGGCAATGTCTTCTGGTTTTACGGCAGGACGATCCTGGGAACCGGTAATCAGATCTTTGATTTTTCTTGCAACCCATTCGGCTTCCGCTTCTTCTTCAACTAATTGCAAAGGTTTAGCTTCCTGTCCTTTTTCGTAAAGAGCAAAATGAATTTTAGGTGCATAGATTTTTTCCAGGGAGTCACAGTTTTTAATTTCCTCTTCAGCTTTTTTTGAAAGGGTTACTTTTGAATAAACTGGTTCATAATCCGGAGCCTGGGTTCCAGTTCCTGCATCTTCTGAAAAGAAAACAGATGGACAATGAGCTTTTGACTGGGTGCCATAAGGATATGGAATTCCTCCAAAAATTGTATTGAAGGCACCGATCAAAGCTTGCGAAGAACGATGGTTTGCAGACATTGAAATATTGCCTTCACTGAAATCTTTGGAAAGTCCTCTGAAAACCGAAACATCAGCTCCTCGGAAAATATAAATACTCTGTTTTTCGTCCCCTACAAAGAAAAGTTTGTCCGGGCATAAATCTTCAACTGCAGGAATACCTGGTTCGTGGCGGTCAAGGCGTTCCGAAAGCATAAAGAGTAAATCTTTCTGATCTTCGTTGTTGTCCTGAAATTCATCAATCATGATGGCTTTGTATTTTTCTTTTTCCACCTGACGAATATCTGGATAATCTCTGAGAATACAGGTCGCAAGATTTGAAATATCTTTAAACGATAATCTTCCTGTTGAACGCTTTAAGTTGTTTGCTTTTTCCTGAAATTCTTCCAGTAAAGGCAACAAATCATAAATAAATGGAATTCCATATACAAAGTTTACAATAGAGCGGAGAATTTCATTTTGTTCACGGATGAGATAAACAAATTCTTTTGCAGTATTATAGGTGGTGCTTTTTCCACCGGGAAGAGAAAGGTTGCCCGAAGAAAAATTATCCAGATATTTTTGGAATTTCAGAATTTTCGAATAATCACCTTTCATTACCTGGTCTACAGTAAGTTCTGGACTTACAGGAATTACTTCTTCATCAAAGATTTCAGTAAGTTTATCCATAAACTTGGCACTGTTACCCTGAAGCTCCATAAATTCACTATGGAGGTGTTCAACTTCTTCTGCCGCTTTTATTGAATAATCATTCCAGGCTTTAGAAATGGCAATGCTCTGATTTATGAGGCATTTTTTGTAGTCAATTGGTTCTGCAACTGTGGAAATAGAAATTACAGGATTAACCAGAAGTTCAGAGGCAATGTTATCAAAGGATTTTGTTTTTACCATTTCTTTGATTGCAGGATTATTTCTGTGTTCCAGAAGAAATGGAAGGGCAGACTGCTTAATCTGGTCAATAATAGAATCGTCCTGGGCAAAATCTGGAGAGATTCCGTAAAGATGAGCGCCCATTTTTGCAACATAATTACAGTATCCGTCCAAAGTTCTGATGTTTGCCTTGTAAAAATCAGCAGCTTTGTCAGGAGCATTTTCTTCAAGAGTTTTATAGATTCGGGAAGACATTTCTACTGTGGCTTTTTTTGTAAAAGTTAAAGTCAGAATCTCATCAACTCCGAATTTCTTTTCGAGAACAAGGCGACTGAATCTTTCCGAAAGAACTGTAGTTTTTCCTGAACCAGCCCCTGCACTTACAACAGAGTTTTTATCCGCATTAATTGCTTCTATTTGTTTTGGATTAAGTTTTAATTCTTTCATGGATTAGTCCTTCCTGCTAACATTGAATACATTGCGGCAGAATGCTCTTAAGTCACAGCCATTACAGCAGCTGAAATTCTGAATCTTTCTATTAGTCGAGAAATCAAGGTTTTCAATTCTTTGGGCATAGTAGTGAACGAACTCTAAGACCTTTTGAATATCCATATCAAAATCTTCCATAGTTTTACATTTTGCAATTTCTTTAGGTCCAAACTGGGTGTCGTCAAAGTTCCCCGCAACTGGAGTGAATACAGCATCTGTAATATTGAAGAAAGCACAGTTTTTTACTTCGATGGGTTTTTCTTCATTTTTTGACAGCAGCAGAATATAAAGAGGCATCTGAAAATCAGGAAGTTCCTGTTCCATTAAATCCTCTGGGTTTTCATCCGAATTTTCATCGTCGGTTGTGTCATCAAAATACAGATTACCTGGTATAGAACCTTTTGATTTTTTAAAATCGATTAAAGTATAATCTTTTGAAATTGGATTCTGCAAAAGAAGGTCGATTCTACCTGTATAAAGGAATTTGTTTTTTGAGTCTTTGATGTCGTATTTGTTTTCGCAGGCTGCAACATTAAAGCCGTGGAATTTTTTCGAAATCACAGTTACTGCCTGAATAATTACTTCCAGAATGTAACTTCTAATGGTTCTCAGCTGCTCTTTTCCAAGAAAACTAATATCAAGGGTATTAATTGCCTTGTCAGTGAAAGTTTCCAGTAATGCAATATTCTTTTGAGAAAGCTGATGCTCATCTTCGAGACAGATTTTATTATTGTTTTTTAAATGATCTTCAAAATACAACTCCAGAATTTTGTGATAAAGGTTTCCCATGGCAAAAACATCCATAAGAACCGCTTCATTATCCTGCTGCTGCAAATTGCAAACAGATTTAATAAACCATAATCGAGGACATTCATAAAAATCTTTCAGGCTGGAAGCAGATATTCGCAAAAAGTCTTCGGTAAATCTGGTAGATTTAATTCTGTTTTTAATTGTATCGATAGGTGTAGAATTATCTCCTTTGCTTGAAGAATTCTGACTGTCCGCCCAGAAATTAAAACCTTCATACTGAAACTTTGTGAGAGCTGAAGGAAAATTTATTGAATCATCAAGAAACCATTGGGTTTCCTGTTTGTAGGAATTAAACTGCTGTTCAAGAGCATCAAGTTTTTCCATAGAAAGAGCATATGGATTTCGCTGGGTGCAGGGATTAGAAAGATAACTTGAAAGCTGTGCGTAACCCGAAAAAGTTTTTGCCGCAACAGAAAAATAAGCTGGTTCTCCCATAGAATTCATTTCGTAAAGTCTGATGAATTTTTCTGTTACATTTGGATCTTCTTTATTTCCAAAAAGCATTTTTCGTTTATCATCTCTAAGGAATGAGAGAGGCTTGTAGACAACAGATAAACCACTTTGTGAACTGTCAATTACCAGATGAACAGAAAATGGTGCAGAAGCTGCAGTTCTATATGGAAGAATCTGTACGCCCCGAGTATCTGCCTGTTCCAGATATTTTGTATTGTTCAAATGATTGATAAAGAACATAAATGGAGATTTGATAATGCAGTCTGGGAAATCCTTCTGAATATCAATCAAATTGCCCAGTTCCGAAATACAACGGCTGATAATCAAATCAGTTTTTGCAGGACATTCATCCATGTTAAAAAGCTTTTCTCTGAAAATAAAATAAGCTTCCCGTACAGCATCAAAGGTTTTTGCAGTAACAATTTTTGTAGTGTATTCTTTAAGACTTCTGTAGTAATTGTAAAGCCGGTTTTGAGTCAAAGCTTCCGAAAAAGATTTTTCCCAGATATCAATCTGCTCACCATTATAGTTGAAGCTGCAGATACAGTTGTTTTTCTGTCCAAATTCAATAAGCTGGGAATTCAATCCAGGTTCTCGCCAGGGAAGTTCTGTGTTGAGGATAAGATTTTTGATGCTTTCGAAATTGAATTTCTGATTATAACATTCTGAAAGCTGAATAAAGAAATTACCTGCCCCGGAAGAAGTCAAAGGCTTTGCATATCGCATAACATGAGGAATCTGCAAAAGTTCCAGTTCCCGGTGAATATAAACTCCGTCAGTGTCCATATCAGGAACATTTACTGCAATTTCGTCCCAGGGAATATTTTTGTTTTTATGAAGATCCAGAAGTTTCATGGCAAGTGCTGTCAGTTCAATTCTGGTATTAGGATAGAATTCTGCTCCAGTTTTAATTCTGTCTTCGTTTTCTGGAAGAGTTACTATTGTGATGTCAGAGGAATCCTTTAAAATCGGTTCGTATTCATTATAGTCCGAAAGAATTTCCGGGAAGAAAATAATGTAATGGTTTCCGTCTGCTTCGAATGGGGGAGTTTCCCAGGCAGGATCAAAAAGATCGTGTTTATCAAGAAAAGCTTTGTATTCACCATAAATGTAGAGCAAATCTTCGTCTTCTGTGTCCGGTGATTTTCCCGCCTGATCAAAATATTTTTTCCAGGTAGCAAGCCCCGGAAGAATTGAAGAAATCCAGTTTGTAAATCCAGTTGCCGAAGCTGCATATTCAGGCATAATAAGATTTTTTAAAACAGGAGTAATTCCGTTTTGGGAAATAAGCTGATCAGTAAACATCTGACGCATTATGGAAGGAATTGCTTTTTTAGACTGAAGTTTTGATTTTATGGAGTTTCCCTTAAAAGTATCCCATGCCATAAAGCGTTCCATTGCAACAGCACTTACATCGCTTACAAGAGTAATCCTGTCTGCCCAAAGATCCGCTGCAGTCTGAGTTGGAAACACAAAATAGCAATTTAATTTATGAATGTTTTCGATAAGGTTCTTTTCAATAAGATTCTGATTCATGAATATTATCCCAAAATATTGTTGCTATTAATATAGTAATCTTTTTCTATTTTACAATAAAAAAGGAAAATTAAAAATTGAGAGTTGAAAGTATTTGACGCAGATAGTCTCGTCATTGCGCAAGCTTTAGCTTGAAGCAATCCATGGAATACTGGATTACTTCGTCGTTGCGCTCCTCGTAATGACGTTTCCTCTGTCCCAATTGGTATAAATAATACTTAATATTACAATATTTGTTTAATTGTCATTTAAAACTATAAAAACTACAACTCTTGCCGAATATTTTTGTATCATAAAAGAGAAAATAATATAAAATTCAGTAAAATATATTGATATTGTTAAATATTTTGCAAAAATGCCATATATAATGATATAATATACCCGAATATCGTACTATTTTGATACCAAGAGGAATATTATGGCATTAAGAGAAGATTTTATGTGGGGAGCAGCAACTGCTTCTTATCAGATTGAAGGAGCCTGGAACGAAGACGGAAAAGGCTTGAACATTTGGGATGAATTTACTCATCAGAAAGGAAGAATTTCTGACAATTCAACTGGCGATGTTGCCTGTGATCATTATCATCTCTACAAAGAAGATGTTAAGTTGATGTCTGAACTTGGTCTTAAAACCTATAGATTTTCTATTTCCTGGGCAAGAATTTTTCCTGATGGAACTGGAAAGGTAAATCAGAAAGGTCTGGATTTTTATTGCAGCTTAGTGGATGAACTTCTTAAATATAATATTACTCCTTTTGTTACTCTCTACCACTGGGATTTACCATATGCTCTTTATGTAAAAGGTGGCTGGCTTAATCCTGAATCCTCTGACTGGTTCGAAAACTATACAAAAACTGTTGTCCAGGCCTTTGGGGACAGAGTAAATAATTACATAACATTTAATGAACCTTCTGTATTTATGGGTTGTGGTTATATGCTTGGTGATCATGCTCCTGGACAGAAAACAGGGGACAGAGATTTACTTCATATCGGACATAATATTCATGTAGCTCACGGAAAAGCAGTTTCTGTAATCCGTCAGCTTAATCCTGAAGCAAAAGTTGGAATCACTCTTGCAACTCAGCCAAAGATTCCTGTAACTCCTGCAGATGAAGAAGCTGCTTACAATGCTTATTTCTGGTGTGGTTTAGGTGGATTCTTCTGGGGACAGTCTTACTGGATGGAACCAATTATGACCGGAAAATATCCACAGCAGCTGCTGGATGAAGCAGGGGATATGTTCCCTAAATATACTGAAGAAGAAATGAAAATCATTAATCAGAAAATTGACTTTTTAGGTTTGAACATTTACGAAGCTCAGTATCAGGGTGAATATAATCGTACTCCAGGTACTGCTCATACTGAATTAAGCTGGGATGTTTATCCTGAAGCTTTAAAATGGGGCATCAAACTTAATTATAAGAAATATGGTCTTCCAATCATCATTACAGAAAACGGTTTGTCTTGTCATGACTGGGTTAGTCTGGATGGAAAAGTTCACGATCCAAACCGAATCGATTTCCTTCACCGCTACTTAAAAGGTCTTGTTCAGGCTGCTGATGAAGGTTGTGATGTTGCCGGATATTTTCAGTGGTCTTTTATCGATAATTTTGAATGGGCAAAAGGCTATAATCCACGATTCGGTTTAGTTCACTGCGATTATAAAACTTTAAAACGAACTCCAAAAGATTCTGCTTACTGGTATAAAGAAGTGATTCACTCAAACGGAGGAAACTTATAATATGGATAAAGAAGAAATCCTTTCTTATAAATTATTCCTTCAGCAGGAATATACAAACTTCCATCTTCCTTATGATGATGAAATGAAATTCTACAATGCGGTTAAAAACGGCGATTTTGATGAATTGAAGAAGTGTCTTGTTCCTCTTACTGCTGAAAACCTGGGTAAACTTTCCAAGAATCCTGTTCGCAACCTTAAGTATCACCTGATTATTACAATTGCTATGATTACCCGCTTTTGTATTGAAGGTGGAATGCAGTCCGAAGCTGCTTATACTTTAAGTGATATTTATATTCAGCAGCTGGATGAATGTTCTGATGTGGAAGATGTAATTGCCCTTCACAGGGAAGTTGCTTTTGATTTTACAGAAAGAATGTCTAAGCTTAAACGCAATGTTGGTTATTCACGACCTGTAATCAAAACTTCAGAATATGTTTATAACCACTTGAACGAAAAAATCTCTCTGGAAAACATCTGCGAAGAAATTCAGATTAATAAATCTTATCTTTGTGAATTATTCAAAAAAGAAACTGGAATTACAATTTTCCAGTATGCTACAAAGCTTAAGATTGAAGCGGCTTGTAAAATGCTTCTGTATACCGATTACGAGGCAGCTACAATCGGCAATTATTTTGCTTTTTCTTCTCACAGTCACTTTATTAATTCCTTTAAGAAAGTAACTGGGGTAACTCCAAATGAATACAGAAAGGTGAACTATAAAAAGCACTTTAATGTGTAAATGAAATTTGATATTATTTACACATGAAAAATATAGTATCAATTATTGTTTTGAGTTTATTTAGTTTAGTTATGGTTTCTGGTCAGAAATTTTCTGGCTGGAAAAAAGCGGAAACAGAGCATTTTAGATTTATCTATGAAGATGCTGCCCGTCCTTTTGCTGATGAATATGCCTTGTATGCGGATACAGCATGGACAGATATTGCAAAAATCTACGGCTTTCCAAAAGACAAACTGGACATTTACATTACCCACCGAACAAATACTGTAAATGCCTATACATATTCCCTTCCTCTGGAAATTGTAATGTTTACTTCTCCGGTTATCACTCCTGAATTTGGTTTCAGAGATAACTGGCAGAAGCTTTTTTTTACCCATGAATTGATTCATGCGGCAAATATGAAATTCGAAGGCAAATCAAATCCATTGTCATATCTTATGGGCCCTATTGTTGATAGTGTAGGCATTTCTGATATTCCTGGCTGGGGCTTAGAAGGTCTTACTACAGTTTTGGAAACAGAACTTACAAAGGGTGGTAGAGGCCGTTCTCCTTATTTTGAACTTATGTATAAAGCTCCAACTATGGACAATGGCTTTATTTCTTATGGAGAAATTGGTCAGGATGCAGTACCACCTGCAGGTCAGTCTTATGTAATGGGTTACATCATTATGCGCAGTATTGCTGACCGCTGGGGACTCCAGGCTTTGGCAGATATTGAACGCAATCGTAATGACACAAGAAACTGGGAATCAAGTATCAAATTTGTTACAGGTTGTACTCCACAGGATATTTACAGAGATGCAAGAATCTCTCTGGCAAAAAAATTCTATGGTGAACGAGCTATTCCAGAAGGTCAGATTATTTCTCCAAGAAATAATTTCTATAATTACTACAAACCTTCTGTAGTATTTGATGACGGTAGCTTTATTGCATTAAAGAGTTCAAGAGGTTCTACTGCAGTTGTTCGTTTTGATCCTTCTGCAATTTACGGAAGCAACTGGTATCTGGATACTGATGCAAAGAAAGATTTAAATACTGTTTATAAAGAAACTGTTTTGTTCACTGCTCAGTTTGGTGATTCTACTGCTGTTACTGCAGATGAAAACGGAACAGTTTATGCTTCAATTGCCCTTCAGCGTAAAGATAGAAATCCTGGATATGAAGTTGACTATCCATTGTATAAGTTTACAGAAGAAACTGGATTGGTTCAGCTTACAAATGGTGCTTCATTATTCCAGCCTGCTGTTAGCCGCGATGGAAAAGTTTTAGTTGCAGTTCAGCAGAATGGTCTTAAGATGCAGCTTGTAAAAGTTGATACTGAATCTGGTGAAATTATTCCAATCCTCTGGGATGAAAAAATCAATTATATTGAACCTCAGGTAAATGCTGACGGAACAAAAATTACTTTCCTTGCTGTTGAAGATGAAAGAGCAAAGGTTTGTGTAATGAATGTGGCTGACATTTCTGATGCTTCTCCTGCAAAATATACTGTTGTTTATAATGGAAGCGGCGAAATTGTAGACCCTGCTTATCCTTCTTGGAACAGCAACGGAAACATTACCTTCTCTTGTAATACTCGTGGCCGTCTTGAAGTTTTTGAAGCAACAGCTTCTCGTGGCGGTTATTCTGTAAAACCTGTAATTGCAGATCCAATTGGTGCATTGTGGGCATACCAGACTAAAAAAGGTGTTTTGTACTGGTCATATTCTTCTTCTGGTTATGTAATTAAAATTAAGCCTTCCAGCGAATGGGGAAAAGTTCCTTCTTTCAACGGACCTTCAATGCCAGGTACAATCGCAAAATTCGGAAATCTTCAGAATGATTATCCAGACTTTGTTCCATTTGATGTGCCTTCAGAAAAACTGATTACAAAAGAAGAAAGAGATGAATTTAAGGCTAATCTCATTAAACGGATTACAGAAAAATCTGATGAAAATGATGAACCAACTCCTGTTCCTGGAAAATATGTTGAACCTCGTTCAGAAGAATTCAAGGAAAAAGCTGAAAATCTTCCAGAACCAGGAACAACTTTAGGCAAGGGTTCTACATATATTCCAGGCATTCAGCCAATTTTCTATATTCCAACATTCGATCTTCAGGAAATTCCAAATACTAATAAAAGACGATTTGGTATTGGTGGTGCATTTGTTGCATTAACTCCAAGACTTCAGATGAATTCCGGGGCTTTATTTGCAAACTTCAATTACTTCCCAAAACTTAAAAACTTTGAAGGAGTTATGGGTGGAACAATTCCAACCGGAGCTTCTACATTTGCTTACTGGGTTTCCCGAGATTTCTCTGTAATTGAACTTTCTGGTACAGAAAATTTCAAGGAAAAGAATACAATGTTTGTAGGTTATACTGTGCCTTTGTATAATCGTGAACAGGCAAAAGAATATTCTGATCTTTCTCTTATTGCTGCTGTTGAAGGAAGCATTGTTCGTACAGCTGCTTCTGAATTCAGTGTTACAGATAAAATTGGTGCCAGCTATTCTCTTGATCTGGAAGCAGGATTGGATTATACAAAAACAACTGTTGGTCCTAGAGATGTAAGCACAAAGCTTGATGCAACAGCTCTTGCCATTGCATTGTACAGTGTTGATAGAAATAAGGTATTTGTTGGTGGTGAAGGTGAGATTACTTATACTGCAGACCAGCAGGGATCACTTTACGAACTTTCTGCCCGATTCCGTTATACAAATTTCCCTGTAGCCGAAAACAACTTTATGACCAGAGCAAAAATTTCTGGATATGAAACAAACAATCTTTTCCCAGGAAAAATTGTATTAAGAACAGGTGCTTTGTTTCCTAATTTTATGCTTGGTTTGAACGGAAAATTCTACGCTGAAACTCTGTTAAACTTTGGTGAAAACACTGTGGACGGTGGAACTCCTTCTGTTAGTTCTATTTTTGGCCTGCAGCTGCCACAGGCTTTCTATTTTGGTGGCGAACTTGGACTTACTTCAGGTAGAGCTGAATTGTACGGTGGAATCAATTTCTGTTACGACTATACCCAGAAATTTGATTTAAAAAACTACAAATTGTACTTTACTTGTAAATACGACTGGTTCAGACTATAAAAAATTGTTTTTTGAAAGGTTTTCTAGAGAAAAAAATTGTATTTTGTGTTAAATTAACTCCGTTATGAGTAAAAGCACATTTGGAACAATTTTTCAGGTTTCGACTTTTGGTGAAAGTCATGGAGCCGCTTTAGGCTGTGTAGTTGATGGCTGTCCTGCTGGAGTCGAAATCTCTCAGGAAATCATTCAGAAAGCATTGAACAGAAGACGCCCTGGTGTTTCTGTAAATGGAACAGACAGCGGAAAATTAAATCCTTCTGTAACCGCCCGAAAAGAAGCAGATGAAGTAGAAATTTTATCTGGAGTTTTCGAAGGAAAAACAGAAGGTACTCCAATTGGTCTCTTAATTAGAAACACATCTCAGCATTCTTCAGATTATGGAAATCTTGTAAATACATTCCGCCCAGGACATGCTGATTATACCTACGATATTAAATACGGCAACCGTGACTACAGAGGTGGTGGCCGTTCCAGCGGAAGAGAAACTGCAGCCAGAGTTGCGGCAGGAGCTGTTGCAAATCAGCTGCTTCTTTCGAAAGGAATTAAAATCACTGCTTACACAATTAAAGCTGCTGGCATTTCAATTACTAAAAAAGATTTATCACAGATAGAACAGAATTCCATGCGTGCTCCAGATAACGAAGCCGCTCTTAAAATGCAGGAAAAAATCGAAGAAATTCGTGCATCAGGTGACAGTACAGGTGGAATTATTGAATGTATTGTTGATGGTTGCCCTGCAGGTTTGGGAGAACCGGTTTTTGACAAGCTGGATGCAATGCTCGCTCATGCCATGCTTTCTATTGGTGCTGTAAAAGGCATTGAATTTGGAGCTGGTTTCGAAGTTGCTGATTCTACCGGAAGTGTAAACAACGACAATATGCATATGGAAAATGGAACACCTGTTTTTGATACAAACAATGCTGGGGGAATTTTAGGTGGCATTTCTAACGGAAATCAGATTGTGTTTAGAATTGCAGTAAAGCCAGTTCCAAGTATTTTCCAGAAACAGAATACAGTTCAGAAAACTTCAGAATCTGCTTACGATAATGCAGAATTAGAAATTAAAGGCCGACATGATGTTTGTCTTTGTCCAAGAATTGTTCCTGTTGTAGAAGCAATGACTGCCCTTACACTTGCAGATCTTCTTCTCTTAAATGAAACTTCAAAGGTAAAATAATGAAAGTCACAAAAGAAAAATCCTCAAAGAAAAAACTTTCTGCTGTAGTAAAAGTTTTAATTGCTCTTCCTGTATTGTTGCTTATTGTTTTAGGAACAACTGTTTTTGCCCGATATAAGACTTTTTCAAAGCTTCAGGAACCAGATTCGCTGGATGCAGGTGCAAAAGCAGATTTGTTTTATATGCTACGGGAAACTTATCCTGCTGAATATCAGATAATCAAGCCTCTTCCATATTCACTTGGAGAACACAATTTAAATCTTGGTGCTGAATCTGCTATTTTAATTGATGTTACAACCGGCAATATTATTTACGAAAAAAATGCAGATGAAGTAATTCCTCCTGCAAGCATGACAAAGCTTTTTGCCATGTATGTTGTAGACGAAGCGGTTTCTTCTGGAGAATTATCTTACGATCAGGTAATTCCTCTCCCAAAAGAAAGCTGGGCCTGCAATATGCCTCCACATTCATCATTAATGTTTTTAGGAGAAGGACAGGTAGTTACTCTGGAAGAATTGCTTTTAGGGCTTTCAATTTGTTCTGGAAACGATGCGGCTTATGCTCTTGCCTATACTGTAAGCGGAACAATGGAAAAATTTGTTGAACAGATGAATCAGGTGGCTTTGGATTTAGGTTTAAAGCATACTCATTTTGTGGAAAGTTCCGGCTACAGCGAAGAAAATACTACAACTGCCAGAGAAATGGCAGCTTTCTGTAAAGTTTATTTGACCCAGCATCCAGATTCTTTAAAACGCTTTCATTCTGTAACAAGTTTTACTTATCCAAAAGCCCGCAACATGGCTCCTGGAGATACTTACGGTCCACAGGATTTTTCACAGGGTTTACCTCGCCACATCACAATGGGCATTACACAGAAAAATACAAATCCAATGTTAGGTTTGTATGAAGGCTGTGACGGATTAAAAACCGGATATATTGACGAAAGCGGCTACAATCTTTCTTTAACTGCAGAACGGAATGGTACAAGATTCCTTTCGGTTACAATGAGAGGTCCTGGAAACAATACTTCGGAAGGACAGCAGTGGCGAATCAAAGACGGTACAAAGCTTATGGATTTTGCTTTTGGAAGTTTTGCCGATCTGCCATTGGATTCTGGTCTTCATGTTTTTGATGTAAAAGTTTACGGTTCAAAAGAAAAGATGATTAAACTGTTCCCAGCATACGAATCAAAAGCAATTTGTGTTCCTTTTGTATACGGCTCTTCAATGCAGGAAAATCTTGATAATGTAAATATTTCCTGTGATTATCCTGAAAAGCTTAAGGGCGAAATTAAGGCGGGACAGGTTTGTGGAAGTATAAAGATTACTCTTGCAGGTTATACTTTACAGACAATTCCTTTAGTTGCAGACAGAACTACAACTAAAGAGAACTTCTTTATCCGTTTTGTTGATAGCTTTATTGATTAAACTACATTTCTTTAGAAGCATTTTTTACATCTTCTAAAGTGAATTCACTTCTTTGTTCCTGGGCAGCAAGTAAAGCGGCCCGGTTCAAAGTAGATTCAATCTTTGCACAGGAATAACCATCGAACATTTTTGCCAGTACAGATTCTGTACATTCTGCGGCAGGATTTTTTCCTTTACAGTACATTTCTACAAGCTTTAATCTGGTGTTCAAATCTGGATAAGGAACACTGAATTTTGCATCAAAACGACCAGGACGAATCAAAGCTGGATCAAGTGCATGAATGCTGTTTGTTGCGGCAAGAACTAAAACTCCACTTGTTGGCTGAAATCCATCTAATTCATTTAACAGGGCTGTAACAATTCTGGTATTTTCAGTTTCGATGGCAGAACCGGAGTAGTTTCGTACAGTTCCAATACCGTCAAATTCATCAATAAAAACAATACAAGGAGCCTGTTTTCTGGCCTTCTTAAAAAGCAACTTTACTTTCATTGGACCGATTGCCATGAACATACTTTCAAAATCGGTAGCTTTTGCAGGAATAAAGTTTACTTTTGCTTCACCTGCCAGTGCCTTTGCAAATAAAGTTTTTCCGTTTCCAGGTTCTCCTTCCAGAAGAATTCCTTTTGGCATTCGGATTCCTTTTTTAGCATATTCACCTGGATGCTGCATAATCTGCATTACCTGAGTCATATCTTTTTTGAGTCTGTCCATGCCAACTACATCGTCAAACTTTACTCCAGTTTTGCGGACAACTTTAAAAGTGTTTGGGCTGATGAATTTTTTGAAAACAATAAAAATGGCACCAAAGAAAATCAAATAGAAGAGAATATCCATAATCATGGAGAAAATCTTTTCAAAGTCTTTTTCAACAGTAACTTCAACACCATTGCGCATTAAAAATTCTTTAAGCAAAGGGGAATCAGGATTATCGGTGTAGCCGGTACAACCTGTAGCAGCATCAATAAAAGTAATTTTATCACCAGAGATTTTTACATTCTGGACATGGTGCTGCTCAACATTGGAATAAAAACTGCTGTAAGGAACATAAACCTGATTGTTTCCAAAAATAAATTCTGGTTTTGCAATTAAAAATCCTGCAATTCCCAAAATAAAAATAATTACTGCATATAAAAAGGTGTTTTTTCTAAGTTTCATTTTTTTTATTTTCCTCTGTCCCAATTGTAAGAAAATTAAGAGGACTTTGCAATAAACATTCTTTACAAGAGCATAAAAATTCTGTATTCTCAATTTGCGACAAATTCGCAAATTGACGAGGGCATTATGACTTATAAAACAGATCAGCGAAATATAATGCTGAACTTTTTACAGGAAAATCCAGATACAATGTTTTCCGAAAAACAAATGGAAGAGGCACTGGCTTCGAAGAATATCAGCCGTAGTGCTTTGTATCGAAACCTTCAGGCACTGGAAGCCGCTGAAGAAATTAAACGCTGTACAAAAGCTGGCAATCGGGAAATTTTCTATCAGTATGTAGGTTCTCAAACCTGTAAAAGTCATATTCATCTTAGCTGTACTAAATGCGGAAAAATCTTTCATCTGGAAAATCAGATTGCAGACAGTTTAGGTCAGGAAGTGGTCAGTTCACTGGGATTTGAAATCAACAGAGGAGAAACAACAATTTACGGAACCTGTGCGTCGTGTGGGGTATAATATGAAAAAAAATTTGAAGAATATAGTTTTAGTTCTGGGACTTTTAGGTATTTGTTTTGGATTTACTTCCTGCTTTCCAAAAGACAATGGAATTGATGATAAAGTGAATATTGTATGTACAATTTTCCCACAATACGACTGGGTTTCCCAGATTGTAGGAAATTCACATTCTGTTACATATTCAATGGTTGTAAAAAACGGTGTAGATTTGCACAGTTATCAGCCAGCTGCTTCGGATATTATTCAGATTTCAAAAGCTGACATTTTTATTTATGTTGGCGGCGAATCGGATAAATGGGTTGCAGAAGTTTTGCAGCAGCGGCAGAACAAAGACATGAAGATTATCAATTTAATGGAATTGCTCAAGGATTCTGTTAAAGAAGAAGCAGAAGCTTTACAGGGTGAAGAAGAAACTGATGCTGCCGAAATTGAAATGGATGAACACATCTGGCTTTCGCTTAAAAATGCAATTACCTGCGTAAAAGAGATTTCTGCTGCAATTATCGAAAAAGATCCTGAAAATTCAGGGCTTTATTCCGAAAGAACTGAAAATTATGTAAAAGAACTGAATTCAATTTACGAGGCATATAAAACAGTTACTGCAGGTGGCTCTTCTAAACCATTGGTTTTCTGTGACCGTTTTCCATTCCGCTATTTGTGTGATGAATTTAATCTGGATTATATTGCCGCTTTTCCAGGTTGTTCTGCAGAAACAGAAGCATCTTTTGAGACAGTTGCAAAGCTTACAGATGTTGTAAAGGAATACAGTGTTAAAGCTCTGATTAAAATTGACGGTTCTGAAGACAAGCTTGCAAAAACAGTTCAGGGAAATTCAAAATACTGCGAAATCATTACATTAGATTCAATGCAGAGTGTTACTTTAAGACAGGCTTTTAATGGTACAACTTATGCTGACATTATGCGTAAAAATCTTGAAGAATTGAAAAAGGCATTAAAATAACAGGAATTAAAATGGCACAGCTTTCGTGTAAAAATCTTACTTTAGGATACGATTCAAAAATTATTATACAAGATTTGAATTTCTCTGTAGAAAAGGGTGATTACCTTTGTATTATTGGAGAAAACGGATCTGGGAAATCCACATTAATGAAGACAATTCTTCACCTGCACAAGCCTTTGTCGGGAGAAATAACAACTGGGGACGGACTTCTTCCAGATGAAATTGGATACCTTCCCCAGCAGACCGAAATTCAAAAGGATTTTCCGGCCAGCGTAAGAGAAATTGTTTTGTCCGGATGTCAGTCCAGATGCGGCAGAAGGCCTTTTTATAACAAGTCAGAAAAAAAACTGGCAGAAGAAAATATGGAAAAAATGGGAATTATGGAACTTTCCCGCCGTTGTTACCGGGAACTTTCTGGTGGACAGCAGCAGAGGGTTTTACTTGCCAGAGCTTTATGTGCCACACAGAAAATGCTTCTGCTGGATGAACCTGTATCGGGACTGGATCCTGCTGTAACTGACGAAATGTATTCTTTAATAGAAAAACTTCATAAGTCGGGAATTACAATTATCATGATTACCCACGATATTGCAGCGGCCGAAAAATATGCCACAAAAATCCTGAATATTGATGAACAGAAGGTGAAGTAAAATGTTTGCAACTTTAGCTACTTATTTCAGTTATTCTTTTGTAAGATACGCATTTATTGTAAGTGTTTTAATTTCTCTCTGTTCTTCTTTGCTGGGAGTAACTCTAGTTTTAAAACGCTTTTCGTTTATTGGGGACGGACTTTCACATGTTGCCTTTGGAGCTATTTGTATTGCTTCCATTCTTGGCCTTACAAACAATATGTATCTTGTTCTTCCTGTAACAATTATTGCCGCAGTTTTGCTTTTGCGTAGTGGAAAAAATACAAAGATCAAGGGAGATGCTGCAGTTGCCATGATTTCTGTAGGGGCTCTGGCAATCGGTTATCTTATAATGAATATTTTTTCTACTTCTGCCAATATTTCTGGTGATGTGTGCAGTACTTTGTTTGGTTCTACTTCTATTTTGACTTTGAAAAAAAGTGAAGTCTGGCTTTGTGTTGTACTTTCTGTTGCAGTAATCGGTGCCTTTATTATCTTTTACAATAAGATTTTTGCCGTAACTTTTGACGAAGATTTTGCCCAGGCAGTTGGAACTCATGCTTCAATCTATAATCTGGTAATTGCTATTATTATTGCAATTATCATTGTACTTGCCATGAATCTGGTTGGTTCCCTGCTGATTTCTGCTTTAGTAATTTTCCCGGCTTTGTCTGCCATGAGATTATTCAAAAGCTTTAAGTCTGTAACAATTTTTTCTGGAATCATTTCGGTAGTTTGTTCAGTTTCGGGACTTTTAATTGCAATTTTAGGCGGAACACCGGTAGGATCTACAATTGTTGCAGTTGATATTTTTGTTTTTATAGTTTGTTTAATAATTGGGAAGATTAAAAAATGAGTTTAAGAAAATCAGTTTATTTGTTAGTACTTTCATTCTTACTGGTATCCTGTCAGAAAAATAAAACGGTTTCTCTGGCAAAACAATACGGACAGAATAAGTTTGGTCTTGAACAGATTAATGACAATCCTCAGGGAACAGTTTCTGTTATTCCTACAGAAGTTCAATATATTGAAATGCCAGAAATTCCTTGTGAAGAAGATTTGCAGAAAGAAGCAGCTGAAATTGTTCTTGATAAACCAGTGGACATTGATCTTTCGGTAATGAGTTCCACAATGATTTATTCCGAAGTTTTTAATATGGTTTTAATGCCAGATGAATATGAAGGGAAGAACTTAAAGATTAAAGGAAACTTTGCAGTTTATATAAATAAAGATAACGGCAACCGCTACTATTCAATTATCATTCCAGATGCAACTGCCTGTTGTCAGCAGGGAATCGAGTTTATCTGGGCAGGAAATCATAACTATCCAGAGGACTTCCCAAAAATCGGACAGGAAATAGTTGTGACTGGCGTTTATACCAACACAACTACAAAAGACGATTTGTTCTATAATTATATGGTAGTAAGTGAAATTAAAAAGTAAGGATTAATTCCTTCTGTTGTTATAAATATAATTTGTTACTGCCATAGCAATAATAATTGTATAACCAATCAAACTTAAATAATCTGGCAGCTGGCCAAAGAAAATCAGACCAAGCAGGGTAGAAAAAATAATCTGAGTATAATCGTAAATCGAAATCTTTGATGCAGGCGCATGATAGTAAGCGGCGGTGATTGAGAACTGTCCCCCGGCTGCACAGGCTCCTGCTCCGCAAAGAATCAACACCTGCTGCCAGGTCATTGGGTTAAAGTGGAAAATCATATAGGGAATAGAAGTCAGCATTGAGACTGTTGAGAAAAACAGAATTATGATTTTTCCATTGCATTTAAGATAGGACAGTCTTCGAATACAGGCATAGGCTAATCCTGCTCCAACTCCACCGCTAAATGCAACTAAAGAAGGTATCATTTTACTAAAATCGAAAGAAGGTTTGATAACAAGCAAAGCTCCTAAAAAGGCAATTAAAATGGCCATAAATGGAATGAATTCCATTTTTTCTTTCATGAATAAAAAGCAGAACAGAATTGTAAAAAAAGGTGCCATTTTATTCAGGATTGCAGCATCTGCCAGAACCAGTTTGTCGATGGCGTAGAAATTTCCAAAAATGGCAATGGTTCCTGCTACTGCTCGTATAATCAAAAATAAAAGAGAACCTTTTGGCAGTGATAAAATTTCTTTTCCTTCAGTTTGAACTTCCTTTCCTAAAAGTACAAAAGCAATTAAAAAGGAAACTGCATTTCTGAAGAAGGCCTTTTGTGCAAAGTGAATATTTCCTGCAAGACGAACAAAAGCTGCCATTAGTGCAAAACAAAAAGCAGAAGTGATTATAAGAATTATACCTTTTGAGGTTTCTGAAATTTTATTCATAAAATTCCACCTATTTTAACATTTCGTAGTTGCAGTAAGCAGGTTCCGAATTTGCATCATTATGAAGATGGAGTCCGTTGCCCATACATTTAGACCACATTTTGCAGTTTTTACATTTTCCAATTTTTGCCCAGGAACGGTCTCTGTGATTTTTGAATTTATTGTTCCACAGGTCCATAAAATCAAAATTATTCTGATAGAGATTTCCCTGAATAAAGTCTTTGCCCCGTACACTTAAACAGGCACTGACAGAACCATCTGTCCAGATTGATCCAATATTAATTCCTCCGCGGCAGAAGAAAAAGTAATCCCGAACCTTCAATTCATACTGTCCAAGATAACCTTCGCAGGCATAGTTCAAATGAATCTTATCTCCATATTTTGTGCGAGTTTCTTCTATAAACAACATAAGTTTTTTGTATTCTTCAGAAGAAAGTCCCAAATCACTTTTAGCGGCACGCCCCTGTGGAAAAATAGAAAAAACTCTCCATTGGGTAACTCCTTTTTCAATAAGAAGAGTCCGGATTTGAGGAAGAATTTCCAGATTATGTTTTGAAGCACAGGTGATTACATCAAATACCAGTTTTCCAGGATAGTTCTTTTGTACATAAACTGCCATTTTAATAGCCTTGTTTACGGTTTCAAAAGAATTAGGATTCTGCCGCATATAGTTGTGTTTTTCTTCAAGTCCGTCCAGACTGAATGAAATGGAAGAAAGGCCTGCATTCAAAAGAGAATTAAAACGGTCGGCAGTAAGTGCCAGTGCGTTAGAAACAATACCCCAGCGGTAGCCTCGTTTTATAATCTGGCGACCAGCTTCTTCCAGATCAGAACGCATTAAAGGTTCTCCGCCTGTAATACAAACTGTAAGGTCTTTAATTCCACCTGCTTTTATATTATCAAGAGCTTTTGCAAAATCCGAAACAGGCATATCTGCAATTCCCGATTGTTTAAGACAATCACTGCCGCAATGAAGACAGCTTAAATTGCAGCGCAAGGTACATTCCCAGAAAAGATAATCCAGTTTGTGTTTTTTTATTACATTTTTTTTATAAATCTTAAAAATACCTTCTTTTATCATAGTGCTTTGTTTTTTAGTTGAATATTGTTGTTTTCCCAGGGATCTTTGTCGAAATTTATGGATATGCTGTCGCTCTGGAAGCTGCCGTTCTGTTCTCCGTCGATGTCTGTAAAAGTAATGGTAACTTCATCCTGCGTTAAATCCGGGAAAAAATTGTAGTATCCATTTTCGTTTGTGACAAAAACTTTTTCTCCCGCTGTTACCTGAATACCTGGAATTCCTTTTACAAGGCCGTCAATTTCTCCCGTAACTGTTCCACTTACATTTCGGGGCATGCCGTAATAGCAGACTAAACCTCCACCAAAGATGCCTCCGCCAAAACAAGACATTAAAGAGGTGATTCCTAAAATATTTAAAATGCTGATTCCGATTTTTTTAAAGGTTGTTTTGAATTTTTGCATATGTAGATTATAACACTAGTCTTGTGAAATAACCAATGTATTGTTATACTATAAGTTGAATTTCTATGGGGGAATTATAATGTTAAATAGATTTGAAATTGGTCAGTCAATCGAAACTGAAATTGTTGCTATTACAGATTCAACAATCTTTTTGGATTTAAATGCTAAATCAGAAGGAGTTTTAGATAGAGCAGAACTGGCTGATGAAAATGGCGAAATCTCTGTAAAAGAAGGAGATAAAATCAAGGTTTTCTTTACTGGTGAAGTTCGTGGCGAAATGCGTTTTACTACAAAAATCAGTGGTGGTAAAGCAGATAAAGAAATGATCGAAAATGCCTTTAAAAACAGAATTCCTGTTGAAGGTCATGTTGAAGCAGAAATTAAAGGTGGTTTTGAAGTAAAGATTGGTTCAACTCGAGCTTTCTGTCCATATTCACAAATGGGCTTTAGAAATAAGGAAGAACCTGCTGCCTATGTTGGCAAGCACCTTACTTTTATGATTACTGAATATAAAAATGACGGAAAGAACATTCTTGTTTCTAACCGCCAGATTGGTGAAAACGAATACAATATTCAGATGGCAAAAATTGCCGCTGAAATTAAAGAAGGTTCAATTGTTGAAGCAACTGTTGATTCAATCCAGAACTTTGGTGCTTTTGTAAACATCAATGGATTTAGAGCTCTCTTGCCAATCAGCGAAATTTCTTTGGACCGTGTAACTGATGTTTCTTCTGTTCTGGAAGAAGGTCAGGAATTAAAAGTAAAAGTTATTAGAGCTGACTGGAAAAATGAAAAAGTTTCTGTAAGTCTTAAAGCCTTAATGGCAGATCCATGGGATTCTGTTGAAGATGATTATCCTGTTGGAACAAAGATTGATGGAACAATTTCACGAATTGTTGATTTTGGTCTGTTTGTAAATATTGGTAAAGGTGTTGATGGTCTTGTTCATATTTCTGAACTTGAAGATATCAGTGCCAACACCAACCTTAAAAAAGTATATAAACCAGGACAGCCTCTGTCGGTTGTTGTAAAAGAAGTTGATGCTGCTAAAAAGCGAATTGCATTGCAGACAGCTTCTTCTGCAGAACAGGACAAGACTGCTTCTAAATATCTTTCTGATCAGGATGACGATGGAGAAACTTACAATCCATTTGCAGCATTCTTGAAGAAGTAAGATTTGAACTGAAAAAACGAGCTGCAATTGAAATAACAGAAGGGGAAACTGTTGTTTCTGTAGTCTGGATAAGAATTCATTTTGAATATACAGGTGGGGTATGATTCAAAAAAAATTAAAAAATGTTTGTTTTTCCGCCGATATTAAAAAAGTAGAACTATAACCAAAAAGAGTAATAGTTGTTTTAAAGGCAGAGTAGATGAACAGTTTGTTTAAGTCATTCCGATTTTCTCATAATTTCCGCAGGCTTTTTGCTGGCGCCGCATTATTTTTGTTTGCGGCCAGTGGAATGTTTGCAGCATACTATCTTGCTCCTGATTCCAGTTTTAATTGGGGTGATTCAAATAAATGGAAAACTAATTCTATTGGATGGTGGCCTACTAGCGGGCATCCTGGAGAAAATGATACTGCATACATTTCTGGAACTTCAGAAATTACAATTAAACTTACAGCAGATGTTGTTGTTAAAACTATAGATTTTTCTTATTCACAAGATGGGATTTCTGGTGGTAGTAAGACAATTACTATTGATTTAAATGGTTACAGTTTTACATGTGAAAACATGGTTTTAAGTAATAATGCTGGTCGTGCTGCTAATGTTGTATTTATAGACAGCAGTTCATCTGATACTCCTTCTGGAACTGTTACTGTAAAAAATAAATTTGATTATGCAGATAATGCAAACAGTACCCTTACTTTAAATG
>JAZQOB010000097.1:0-1994 GCA_045627625.1 Treponema sp. | reverse complement strand
CATTACAACTATTGCAGTTTCCTGTGGTGTTCATGCTTCAATCTTCAAACCAGTAAAAACCTTGAGCAAGTTCTTCATCGTTCTTGCAATGGCAGCCATAGGTCTGAACACAAATATAGTAAAGCTTATCAAAACAGGCGGAAAACCATTAATCATGGGCTTCTGCTGCTGGACCGGAATTACAGGTGTAAGTCTTCTGATGCAGAAAGTTCTGAGATTATTCTAAGAAAGGGAAAGTAAGCTGGTAGACCTATTTGAAGTTTATAGACAGTAAAATATCATTTGAAAATTCCCAATATCAGTATTTATTTTTCAAAATAAAATGATTCTTTCGTGTTTCCAGTAACCCTTCTTTTGCCATTTTAGAAAGTTCTCCGCTCATTGCAGATCTTTCAAGATTCAGATAGTCTGCCAGCTGCTGGCGGTCAAAAGGAATATCAAACTCCATGGACTTATGAATTTTTGCCTGAAAGCTTAGATATGCATTTAATCTTGACCGGATAGTTTTACTGGATGTAAATATAATTTTCTGAGACAACTTTAGATTCTTTCTACTACAGATACTTACCAATATTTGAGATAGTTTCATCTTTGACTGTATGTCATTACCATTCATAATTTTCTGAACATTTACAAATGCAATTTCGCATGGCTCCATGACTTCTACATCTACCATTAAAGGTTCCCCAGTGATGGCATAGGTTTCAGCAAAAAATCCACCTGCTGCAATCTTATCAATAATATTACGATTTCCCCAGAAATCATTCTGTTCAATCTGAACACTGCCTTTTAGAATGATTCCCATTTTTTCAATTTTTTCTCCTGCATAAAAAATGAAATTACCTTTGGAGAAAGTCTTTTTTTCCTGGGCAAATTCGACTAAAACATCAGCTATATTATTCTGCATAAATATCCTCATTTTGTTGTTTTAACAACATTTTTATTCTACAGCAACTGATAAAATAAATACATACAGAAGAACAACGGAGGCCTTTTATGATTAGAAAAATTATTAATATTGATGAAGAAAAATGCACTGGCTGCGGACTTTGTGCAAATGCCTGTCACGAAAATGCAATTGTAATGGTAGATGGAAAAGCAAAGCTTGTAAAAGATGATTTTTGTGATGGATTTGGAGACTGTCTTCCTTCTTGTCCAAGCGGAGCAATTACAATTACTGAACGTGAAGCAGCTGCTTATGATGAAAAGGCTGTAGAAATGAGAAAACATATTCTTGCTCAACAGAAAATGATTCCAAATCACGGTGATGGTTGTCCGGGAAGCAGACTTAGAATGATGGATAAAAAACCTGAAAATGAAAATCCAATCGAAGCTGAAAAATTGACAATTTCTGACAGAGTACCAGAATCTCAGCTTACAACCTGGCCTGTTCAGATAAAACTTCTACCAGTATCTGCACCATTTTATGAAGGTGCACATCTTCTTATTGCTGCTGACTGTACGGCTTATGCTTATGCAAATTTTCATCAGGAATTTATCCGCAATAAAGTCTGTCTCATAGGCTGCCCAAAACTGGATCAGATAGATTATACAGAAAAACTTACACAGATTATCGCGAATAATAATATTAAAAGTGTTACAATTGTCCGAATGGAAGTTCCATGTTGCGGAGGATTGCAATACGCAGCCGAAGGAGCCCTTAAAACAAGCGGAAAATTTCTGCCATGGAGAGTTATAACAATTTCTATAGATGGAAAAATCTTAGAAGAATAGTTAAAATTGGAAAGGTAAATGTAGATGGAAAAACGACCAAAAATAAAAATTACAATTATTGATAGAAAAGGGCCAAAGGGATGTCACCGTGGACACAAAGTAGGGGACACTTTTGATTTTGATACTGAAAGGGGAAAAATCTGTCCTATGGCTATGCATGTACTTTTCCCAGAAATTGATATTTTAAGATATGGCGGAGAAGTTCCGGGTCAGGAAAAAGGGACAGCTGTTGTTGCATGTCCTGACGCAGATACTCTGAC
>JAZQOB010000096.1:0-40633 GCA_045627625.1 Treponema sp. | reverse complement strand
CATCCATTCATTATATCGTGATTTTAGAAGACGAAAGGCATACCATTTATCATTCTTATCATCTTCTGTGTTAGCTAAGCGATCTAACAAATTAATTTCAATTTCTGAACTGTTTAATATAAATTCTGTATCAATTTGTTTTATTTTTTCTATTAATTCTTCATCCACATAACATTTTGAACAAATATCATTAATTCGATTTCTTTTTCCAATTGCAGCGTAGTAATCATCAAATGAATATTGAGACCATTTGAATAATTTACATACATTCAATTCCCATTGACTTATGTAAAATGATAATCCTTCTTTTTTTGCAATCAAAGGAACATTATGAGTTTTCATATACTCGTCTATAGTAATCATAATCATTTACCATTCTTTATACATTTTTTCTGGATTATCAGGAACATATATTGTTCCTTTATCTTCTGCTCTTTGATTATAAATTAAAGCAGTACCATCCTCTGCCATATATAATATAGCACCGTCTCTTTTACGAGTTTTTACCTTTGTATTTGAGTCAGATAAAATCTCATCTATTTTCTGTTTAATCCCCTCTTTAGTAGGATTATTAAGATTAACTTCATAACCATGCCCTCCATCAGCAGAATGCTGTGCAATTAAATTCTTGTCTGATTCTTGTATTGTATCGATTCCAGGAGCCTTATTAAAGACATTTCCTAGATGATCGTATACTAATAAGAAAAACAGCATCGTTAATTGGCGTTGTAATCTTAATTCTGGAAAAACAGTAGTATTCCTTTGTGTCCATTTTGGAATTGAAGGAAATACATAATAAGGACTTGGAGATGGCATCTGATAAAAACCGTCCCCAAGAATTGATCTATTCCTATTAGGTGTAGGCGGTATAAATGGATAGACTAGAGGAGGAAAAGGTATTAATGCAAAAGCAAACCTACCATCCGGATCCACATACCTAACCGGGGTCTTTTCCTGCATTCTGTACTAAGCCAGCGACTGTATTTTGGATCAAGATATCTTGCTCCATAGTAATACAAACCGGTTTCTTCATCCATTTCCTTTCCGGTAAACTTATATGGCAAATACTCTGCATCAGAACCTGATGTATGTTCTACCCAAAGCTATTGATAAAGGAATGCCTATTGAACAGGTTCAATTACTTCTTGGTCATTCTAAAATTGATACTACCCTACATTATGCACAGGTACAGCAAAGAAATGTTATGTTGTCATACCGAAAATTTATTAGTTAGAAATGTTTCCATAATCAATTAATACAGTTGAAAACTGTATGATCACATATATAATATCATAAGCCTCTTTTGGCTCACCTCTAACACTTAAAGGAGTTTTTATGAATCCTGAAAAATCAACTGTAAAAAAAATCATTTTAATTATTGTTCATCTTTTTATTACCATTTCAACAATTATTCTTACTGCTAAAGGAGTTTTCTTTGGCGCATCAAAAGGGCAGCTGGGCGAAAATATGATTAATCTTGGGTATTTTAAGGCCTTCACAATCGATTCCAATGATCTGGCCGCTCTTTCTTCCCTGTTCATGGCTATCTGTTTAATCATCAGCCTATACAAAAAGGATTTTAAAATTCCTTACTGGACAGTTTTACTTCAGTTTATGAGTGCCGTTTCTCTGGGATTAACTTTTATTACTACTGCAGTATTCCTGGCTCCTACACAGGTTTCTATTGGAAACAGTTACTGGTTGTATTTTATTGGAGACATGTTCTTTCTTCATTTCCTGACTCCAGTATTAACAATGGGAGCTTACATTTTTGGAGAAGATGAATTCAAACTTAAGCTTAAAGAAAACTTTATGGGAATTATTCCAATGCTTATATATGCAGTAGTTTATCTTATTAATGCAGTAATTCTTAAAACCTGGTCTGACTTTTACGGTTTTACCTTTGGAGGTCACAACTGGGCTATAGTTCCTGTAATCACTGTTGTTCTTATCGTAACCTTTGGAATTGGAACACTTTTGATTCTAGCAAGAAAACTCCGAAAGTAATATTATATAAAAAAGGAGTTTACAAATAACAAATGAAAGTTGTAATCGAAAATAATAAATTTAAAGCTGAAATCGATTCTTTTGGGGCTGAAATCCAGCACCTGATAAAAAAAGACGACGGAACAGAATTAATCTGGAACGGGGACAAATCTGTATGGGGAAATCATGCTCCAATTCTTTTTCCATTTGTTGCCCGTTGTCTTGGCGGTTACTTTATGATTGAAGGCAAAAAATGTGAATATACAAAAAATCATGGTTTTGCCCGCAATCTTGATACAAAAGTTATCCTGCAGGAACCAACAAAAGTTACTTTTGAACTTACTGACAGTCCGGATACTTCTTATCGCTTTCCATACAAATTTTCTCTTGTAACTGAATACGAAGTTACAGAAGAAGGCTTAAACTGGAAAATGACTGTAAAAAATACAGACACTAAAGCTTTCCGTTTTGGAATTGGAACCCACACTGCTTTTGCCTGCCCTCGCAACACAGACTCTGAAGGCACTTTAATTTCTGACTATGTTGTTGAGTTTGAAAAACAGTCTCCACTTACTGGAGTAAAATGCACTCCTGATGCGTTCATCATTACAGAAGCAGACGGAAAAACTCCTGCGACCTTTGTTTATGGCGAAGAAAAACCAGGAATTGTTCCTCTTACAGCAGAAGGTTTTGGAAATGGACATCTCTTCTTAACCGGAGATTCAAACTGGGTTGGCTTAAGAAACAAGAAAGACAACTCTCTTATAGCCATTGAATCTACAGGATTCCCATACACAATGATCTGGCAGAATGTAAATGGCGACAAACCTGAATTTGTCTGTATTGAACCTTGGCATGGTCTTCCTGATACCGAAAATGCAGACCATATATGGGAAAACAAAATCGGCATGAACGAGATTCACCCAGGACAAACTTTTATAAGTAAGCAGAACATTACTTACAAGGCATAAGAAAAGGGGCGTAAGCCCCTTTTCTTTTATTTCCAGAAATCCAGATTTATTTCCTTTTCCATCTGCTTTTCGATTTTGTCATCAATTCTACTGAAAAAATCCAATCCGGTTATTTCTTCTACATAATCAATTGTTACCGCGTAATCCCAGAAAGTATCTGCACATTTTTCGTTAGGAATTACAAATCCAATTGCTTCATAACTGTCGGCTCTTGGCACCATAATAACTTTGTAATAAGCCTCTGGCACCACAACTGAATTTTCGCCAATTGTGGAGTAGGCATTTGCAGGTTTATCTAAAACTGGTCCCGATACTATATACACCTCTCCAAAACGGCTTCCCCATTTTCTGACCTGAGACTCCAGATACATCCAGATTCCCCGATTGAAATAAGGAGCCTGAGGACTCATATTACTCATAAAGAAAGTTTCGCTCATTGCTTCTTTAGAAAACGCCATATCTGCTGCAGGAGTCAAATGACCTCTGTCATATCCAGAACCTTTGTAATCGGCCAAAGAAGCAGACTGTGTAGAAATCATAGGATCAGGTCTAAAGTCATCAGTACGATTTGTATTCTTTACCAGCCGTTCTGTTGTAAGAACATAAGCCGACCATTCTGCCTGTTCATAGGCTTCCCGATAACAGATGGAATAATATGTAAAATTGCGGATTTCGTGATCCGAAGAATGCTTTTTATTGCAGACAGGAATTTCATAACCTTTTTCTTCTTCAGGTTCTACAACAACAGGCTTTAAGGTTGAACAACCATTCAGAAAAACTAAAAAAACAAAATATGCTGGAAGTAAAAATTTTAATCTATCTTTCATATACACTCTTTTATTATATAAACTAGATTTCTTTTTGCAAATCTGCTAGTATATGCAAACATTCAAATAGACAGTTCGAAGTCCTTCCTGTCGTTAAACAAAACCAGGTCAATTCTCAAAAACCCTTTTATTTATCGATTGGGCTCTCTGTCAAAGGAGTTCAAAATGAATGAATTATTACTCGTAATCACTTTGCTGATTTCGTTTGGCGGAGCAATTCTGTTCCTCAAGCTTTTTGGTAAAGGCGGATTATTCGCATGGATCGGTATTACTGCAGTTTTTGCAAATATCGAAGTCACAATTCTTGTAAATGCCTTTGGTATGGAACAGACATTAGGAAACACCCTTTTTGCTTCAAGCTTCCTTGCAACAGACATTCTTTCTGAAATCTATGGAAAAAAAGATGCAAACAAAGGTGTAATGGCTGGAATTATCACAACCATTCTTTTTATCGTTCTTTCTTTTATGTGGGTACATTACATTCCTGCACAGAGCGACTGGGCAATGGAATCTGTTAGAACCTTGTTCTCAAATACACCAAGAATGCTTTTGGCTAGTTTGATTGCATATGCAGTTTCAGAAGCAGTTGATGTTCAGCTTTACCACATGTGGTGGAATCTTACAGAAAAGAAAACGGGAAATCATGACAAGTTTCTCTGGTTCAGAAACAACTTCTCTACATTGATTTCCCAGTTAATTAATATTGTAATCTTTAACTTTGGTGCATTCTGGGGAATTTACACTCTTCCAGAATTATTCGCCATTACAGGTGCCTGCTATGTAATCTATGTTGTAACAAGCTTACTTGATACTCCATTTGTTTACCTTGCAAGAAAAATCTGTGCAAAACAGGCCCAGGAAAACAACTAAAAAATTTTACATTGGAAGAAGTTTTTTTATGTTATAATTATTTTATTATGAAAAAAATTCTTCCAATTATTTCGCTTATTCTTTTATCTTTATGTGGATGCGCAAAAACAAAAAGTCTTGAAGGCAACTGGGAAACTACTGCCCTGATTAAAGATGGAATTGCCCAGCAGATTGCTGTTTCCAATATAAACTTTGTTGTAGAAAATAAGCAGCTTTTTGCAAAAGGAAGGGCTGGAGTTAATCTTTACAATGCCAGCATAAAAATTCAGGGAAATAAATTTGAAGCTTCAAAAATGACAAATACAGGTTTTAACGGACAGGCAGCTGCCATGGAATTTGAAGATTTATTTTTTGATGCACTGATGAATTCCACCTGCTTCAAGATTCAAGACGATACTCTGTATCTCTTTGATGAATCAAAATCCCGTGAACTCCAGCTCCGCCGAAAGCCTCTTTCAGAGTAGGTTAAAATAAGTCCAGCATGCTGTCCAGATAAACTGCTTCCCGAACCTTTAGCTGATACTCAGGTTTTGTAAGATAATAAAGCAAAAACTCCAGAATCATGGCACTACCAAGACTGCGGCCTTCAATTTTGAAGTTTGAAAAACCTTGTGCCAAATACACCTTCTGAATGTCCTCTATTCCAATGAACTGAGGATTTTCCATTGCACGGGAAAAAACATAGCCTTTACCAGCTCCAGGAGCCTTACATTTGTGATCCTTACATTCTTCTCCCAGATTTTTGCGGCTTACATTTTCATAACAGATTTTCCTGTTCTGGCAAAGTTCCCAGCAGCATTCATTACATAAAAACTCAACCTTCTGCTTCTGACTTTCTGTCAAAGTTCCTAATTGTTCAAAAGCTTTATTCAAACGAAAATCTGGCACAACAAAAGAAAAATTTTCATTTTCCAGTTCTTTTCTAAAGTCTTCAAAATCAGTAAGAACTTTTGTTGTGGACGAAACCAGATACAGTCCCGGGTAATTTTTCTGTAAATATTTGGTCAAAAGTTCAGAATGAACAATCACCCCATTCTGAACTTTCTGAGAGTTTTCAAAACAGGCACACAGTCCATTACATTTTTTATCAGTCAGATGCTTTTCTTCTAAAAGTGAATTGCTAAAAGTCAGTCTTGAAGAAATGCCGTACTTATTCATTAAAGAAAGAACTTCCGAAACTTCCGCTTCTCCAAAACCAACTCTGCCACCACCCCAAAGACAATCTGCAGGAGAACCATAAATTGAACCAATCCTGCACCAGTCATAAAAAAACTGGGGATGATCAAAATAAAGAGGAAGAAAAATACTGTATAAATCGTAAAATTCAAAAAGCCCTGGTAAATGATATACGGCTTTTGGAGCAACAGCTTTCATTTATTAGAATCCATGTCCTCCGCCACCACCAGAATGGCCACCGCCGCCTCCGTGACCGCCACCACTGCTGCTGGAAGAGTGATAAATCTTTTCTTCCCGGATAAGAGTTTTGTCTACCATTGTCACATATTTTAATTTTTCCAGGTCCTTTGAATAATCATAATCATCACTGTATTTTGCGTTGTCTTCCAGTTCTTCGATTTCTTTAATCAGCTTAATATTTGAACCAAGCTTCTTCTTTCGTGAATTCCAGAGAATCAGATACATAATCAGAAGACTCAAAGCAATTCCCATCATAACCGAAGAAGCGTAACGCATTGGAGCACTTACTTTTCCGCCTTCAAGAATTGTGGCTATCTGCGAGAAAGCATTGTAAGCACAGAGAAAATATTCTTCATCTGTAGCGTAGGTATAAACATTATCTGTAATGGCATTTGCCCAGGTTGTTCCAATTACCTTGTAGATTTCTCCGTCAGAATAAATTTCAATTCTGCGATTGTACATATCAATCAGGAAAACAGTTCCAGACTGACCGGATCCAAAATATTCTAAACAATATCCTTCAGCAAGGGAGCTGGCACTTCCATTATACTCTTCATCATTGGAAACAAAAGCTACTCCACCAAATTCACAGATTGGAGCCATTGCCTGTTCAAGATATTCCTCTTCTTCCTCTGTAAGCAAATCGGCCTTGTCATTTATATACAGAGAACCAAGTGCAAACATTTTAGAAGAAAGCAGAAGTCCAAAAAGGATTAACAAAACAAATCTAAATTTTTTCATGATTCTAGCGTCCATTGTCAGCTCCTTCTCTTGAATAGAAATTTGGAACAGGTCTGGTTGCCAGATAATTGATATAGAAAATGCTGGTAACAATATTGATTATCATTCCACCAAGACAGATCATTGAAACAATATAGAACCACATGTCAGCCTGAACTCCAGTTGCCAGAATAATGTAGGAAACTATCTGAAGAATAAGACTTGTTACAATCGAAATGATTCCTGCTTTATTTTTAATGCCCTTAATCTGAACAATCTGTTTTACCATTAAGATTGCCTGGAAGATTATCATCAATTTTACAAAACCTTCTGTATCATAAGAAGTTTTGGCTTTGAGTCCTAAATCAATGTTGAGTAATAAAACTAAATATTGAAAGAAATTAAAAAGCGCAAAGAAGGCCTGTCCTGCTGTAAGATTCTTTTTATCCTTATCTTTTGCATTTCGTTTTTTGCTGCCTAAATCATACTCATGATTCTCGATGGCATTCAGTTTCTTTAATTCCGCTTTATAAATATAGCTGGAAATAAAAAGCAATAAACTTGAATAAACGGCCACTCTGTAAGGAATAATAAACATTGGAAGCATGCAAAGAATTCCCGAAAGAATTGCTCCAAGAATTGCAGCAAAAAAGAAAAACTTGCCGTAATCAACAGGAACTTCCACCGAAAGCTTTCCTGTTTCTCCGTTCATAACAGAATAGGAAACTCTCTTTTTATTGCGCCAGGTCAAAAACCATACAGGAAACAGCATGATCTGATTTTTATCAGAAGACCATTTGATTTTCTGTTTGATTTCTTCGTCAGTACTTTCAACTCCATCTGTGGCAATTTTAATATGTTTCTTAAGTTCTGCCGAAACGGTTTCATCTACCTTTTCGGTGTAAACTTCAGGATCAACAGTTGCCTTATCTGCATAGAATCCAGACAGATAGCTTTCGTTGAACGGCACAACAGAGGCTTCGTTAAAAGGCGCAATGCTTGCCGCAATTGTATCGTCAAAAGCTTCGGAAGCATCATAACCACCACCAGAAACTTCTCCTTCAACCTCAAGAGATACATTATAGTGACTGATTAAATCGTAACTGCTTTTAATAACCTTTTTCTGTCCTTCAAGCTGAACCTGTCCCTCTTCCAGAGTTACCGAAGATTTCCAGTAAGGAATGTAGATGCCTCTAAAACCTTCGATAAATTCCTGTTTATGAAAGTGGCGTGGTGCAAATGGAACTTTCTTGATTTTCATTTCGTACTGCTGTTTTACATATTCCTTTGAGCACTTAAAAGGAATGATTCCAACAGGCTTTTGAACTTCTGTTGCCTTCTGAAGAAGAACTGCTTCTCCACCACAATACATACAGTAAGATACAATCTGCTCTTCTGGAGCTACCAGTTCTGCCCCACAATTCCGGCAGGAATAAGTATCCATCTTGATGCTTTCGTTTATTTCTTTGTAATCCTCTGCATCAAGGACCGAATCACAGTAAGGACATTCTAATTTTTGAGTAGCGGCATTAAATTCAAGAAAACCACCACAGGCAGGACACTTCAATCCCATTTTTACTCTCCATTAACAAACATTTCGATTTTGATAATAATAGAATAGACTATTTCGGTCTAGAAGAAAATTTTACTGTTTGCTAAAATTATAGAAAAGTATTTCAAAAGGAGATTAAAATGAAAAAATTAATCGCTGTATTAATTGCTTCAGTTGCACTTATTTCAGGTGCCTTTGCAGATGGAATGAATGATTCATACTTCTCATTCGGAGTATCAACTCCTGTATTCTCTGCAAATGCTAAAAATGGATTTATGGGTATTGATGCTGACATGAGATTCTATGCTCTTTTCAACAACTTTATTGGTATTGGTTTAAATTTAGGAATTGGTGTTGATGCCATCGAAGATGTAAACGGAAATCTTGGAACAAACTTCACCCGCTATATTGGAAATGCTGCTTTCTCAATTCCAATGCGAGTATTCGACAATGATGACTTTCAGGTATTTGTAAGTCCTCTCATTTCTTATCTCTCAACTTTCAAACTTCAGAAAACAGGATCAGAATATTACTACCTTGGAGCTGGTGTTGAAGTTTCTGTAAACTACAAGTTCAGTGAATTATTATATCTTAACGGTGCCCTTGAGTATTGTTACTACGGAGCATCCGGAACTCTTGATTCTGGAAACTTCAATATAGTTTCTTGTTTTGTAATCTCGCCTAAAGTTGGTATCACACTTTACGTTGGTGAATAATTCATAAAAAAAACTCTTGCTGGAATCAGCAAGAGTTTTTTTTACTTAGTGCTTTGCAAGCCATTCAAAAATCGAAAGCTCACCTTCCCTGCACTGATTGTTCAAAGTATAAATCCATGACCAATGCCCGTTAAACTTGTAAGGGCGATCATTTTTATAAAATCTTCCAGTTGAATCTGTAACATTATCCCACAGAGTAATATGAACATCCTTGGCCTTTTTTTCTTCCAGACGCTTATAGGTTGGAAGTACATAATTGTCAGGATTTACAGTTTTATCATCAAGGGACTGTGTAAACCAGATGCTCTGCCCTGCAAGTTTTTCCAGCTTTTCTTCAGTAATTCTTGAATCAGGATATGCTTCACAAACAGGGTAGGCAGCAGCAAAATATCCAGGATATTCAATCAGCATATTCATTGTCATATAACCGCCATTCGAACAGCCACCAATATAAATATGTGCCGGATCAATATCTTCGTGAGCCTTTACAAAATTATCAATCAGATTAAAAAGCGCTTCTGTATAATAAGATTTTACCAGTTTTGAAGTATCCGAAACCCAGGAAGCCATTGTGTCTTTTTTCTCGGTTGTCTGCATCCAAAATCCATCTGCCTGTGGCGCAAGAACATATGCTCCTGTTTCACCAAAGCATTTCTGAACATCATCAGTAATTAGATTAACAACTTTATTTCCAAGAAGAGTAATATAAGGATCTGTTCCCCCTTCACCCATTCCATGAAGCCAGATAATCAAAGGCTTTTTAGTGTCATTTTCAGGCTTCCACCAGGCATACTGCAATGTAATGTCATTGTAAGTGCTGGAAGCAAAAGAAAACTTATCTGCCAGTGGCGAAATCTTTTTATTCAGTTCTGTCACTTCAAGTTTAAGCTTTTCGTTTTTGATTCTTACATTATAAACTGGCTGCCAGGTATTCATCATCGAAGAATTAAAAATAAATGGATTTGAATATGGATCTTCAGGATCTACTTCCAGTTCCAGAATAATATCTGTGCCTTCTGGATATGCAGAAATAATCTTTCGGTATCCTGCACTATTCTTCATTTGAAAATTTGCCCAGTTAAGCACCATTGCTTCAACTATAACTGTAAAATCTTCCGCCTTGATTTTTTCGGCTTTATATTCTTTTCCAGCATGAATAATAATTCTGTCAGTTCCAGGACCCCAGTCATAACCGGTTACTACCAGATCATATTTTCCAATTTCGTTCTGTGCCATTTTTCCTCCATCAGTTTTTTTACAGCCAAAAACAAAAAGAACCATCATCACAGACAATAATCCTTTTACAAAAAGGCATTTTTTATTCTTCATTTAATCTCCATTATTTTATGCATATAAAAATTATACCATTGAAATTTAAAAATAAAAAAATATTTAAAAAATTTAGTGTTACTGTTGACAGAAACAATTTATAGCGTTACTATTTAGAGTAACAGTTACTACTTATAGTAACACAGGAGAACAACATGGAAAAACGAACAGACGCTCTTTATAGAAGTCTTTCCAGCGAACGCTATACACCTTATTCATTGGCACGCAAAATTGGTGCTACTGCAATTCTCGAATCAGCAAGTTTTGCCAAAGGCCGCGAACGATATTCTATTTTAATGGCAGAAGAAGCTTTTAAAATCATTCAGGACGAAGATGGAGTTGGTTTTATTGTAGACGGAAACCGAATTCCTTTTGATTCGTCAAATGTAGACAGCCGCGATGCTATCGGCAGAAAAAAGGATGCAGACATCCTTGATGCCCTTCTGTATGTTGCAGAACAGAACAAAACTCCAGCAACAGGTTCTAATGCCGAAATTCCAATTCCAGCTTCTGGTCTTGGTTACCTCAGCTATGAATTTGCTGCCCGTTGTGACAATATTAAATTCTTTGAACAGAAAGACGAATTAAAGATTCCAGAAAGCCTTTTTATTGCAGGTCATCTTTACATTGTTTTTGATCACTTTACAGAAACAATGCACATTTTTGGTTTGAACTATAATGAACACCAGATTGATCTCCAGGCTGCTATTGATCATCTTATCAAACGAATGAACGATATGGACTTTTCTTATGTAGAAGAGCCACCAACACACTTTGAATACAAAATGCTTACAGACCTTGAAGCATCAAAAGCAGAATATGTTGAAAAGGTTGAAGCACTTAAAAAGCATATTATTGCAGGTGATATTATCCAGGCAGTTCCTAGCCGCCGTGTTCAGATTGAATGCGAAGCTTCTGCCATGACAGTTTACGGAAAACTCCGAAAAGTAAATCCATCACCTTATCTTTTCTATATTGATTTCAGTGATTTCCAGCTTACTGGTTGTTCTCCAGAAAGTCTTGTTCGCGTAAGAAATGGAAAAGCTTCAATTCATCCAATTGCAGGAACTATCCACAGAGGTGCAAACGATGCAGAAGATGAACAGCTGAAGCAGACTTTAATTTCTAATCCAAAAGAAAGAGCTGAACACCTTATGCTTGTAGACCTTGCCCGTAACGATCTTGGTCGTGTCTGCAAGGAAGGTTCTGTTACTGTTCCTCAGTACATGGAATGTGAACTTTATTCACATGTTATTCATATTGTTTCTAACACAGAAGGTATTGTTCGCGAAGGAGTAAAACCAATTCAGGTTCTTCGTGCTTCTTTCCCTGCAGGTACTGTTTCTGGTGCTCCAAAGATTTCTGCAATGCAGATTTTAAGCGGTCTTGAAAAAACAAAACGACGCTTCTATGCAGGCGCTGTTGGATATGTTCAGTGCAATGGAGATCTGGACTTCTGTATTGCAATCCGTTCAACCTTAAAACAGGGAAATGTTTACACTCTCCAGGCTGGAGGCGGTATTGTATACGACTCAAATGCTGAACGCGAATTTACAGAAACCTGCGAAAAGCTTGGTGCATTGATTGATACTTTGACAAAATAGGAGCATATCAAAATGATTTTAGTTATTGATAATTACGATAGTTTTACATTTAATGTTGTACAGGCACTGGAAGTTGCTACAACAGAAGAAATCAAAGTTGTTCGCAACGATGAATATAAAGTAGAAGAACTTGCAGCTATGAATCCTGCTTACCTTGTAGTTTCTCCAGGTCCTGGAAATCCAAGTCAGGCTGGAGTAAGCATCGAAGCAATCCGCTACTTTGCAGGAAAAATCCCAATTCTTGGTGTTTGTCTTGGACACCAGTCAATTGGAGAAGCTTTTGGTGCAAAAATTGTAAGTGCAAAATTCATTAAACACGGAATTGTAGAAGACATCGATCTTGACGGCCGTGGTCTTTTCAGAAATATCGGAAAGTCCTGTAAATTTACCCGTTATCATTCACTGGTAATTGATGAATCAACACTTTCTCCAGATTTCGAAGTTACAGCAAGAGCAAAAGACGGTGACATTATGGGTATCCGTCACAAGACATTACCAATCGAAGGAATTCAGTTCCACCCAGAATCTATTGCCAGCGAAAACTGTCAGAAACTTATTCAGGGTTTCTTAAAATACAGAAGAGATAATTTAAATGTATCTGCTTATTTAAACCAGCTTATTGATAAACAGGATTTAACTGTTGAACAGGCAGCTGCCTTTATGGAAAATGTTGCAGACGGAACTATGGATGAACGACAGATGGCTGCCATCCTCGTTGCCATGGCTTCTAAAGGTCCTGCAACTTCAGAAATGGTTGGGTGTGCAAAAGCTCTTCTTAAAATCAAGACTCCATTCCCATGCCAGAAAACAGGGCTTGCAGAAATTGTTGGAACTGGTGGTGACGGAAAAGGTTCTTTCAACATTTCATCCCTCTCTGCAATCATTGCCTCAAGTCTTGGACAGCCAATGGCAAAGCATGGAAACAGAGCAGTTTCATCAAAATCAGGTGCGGCAGATTTCTTTGAAAATCTTGGAATCAATATTATGGCTGAACCTGCAAAAACTGCACAGCTGGTAGAAAAAACCGGCTTTGGATTCCTTATGGCTCCAGTTTACCATGCAGCAATGCGTTTTGCGGCTCCTGTCAGAAAAATTCTTGGAATCAAAACAATTTTCAATATTCTCGGACCTCTCTTAAATCCTGCTAATGCTGAATACGAAGTTCTCGGTGTTTATTCAAAAGCACTTATGAAAGACTATGCTAAAGCTGCAAAAGAACTTGGAGCAAAAAGAGTTCTCGTAATCTGTTCAGACGACGGTTATGATGAAATTTCTCCTTGTGCAAAAACTAATGCTTATTTTATTGATGGCAACGGCAAAGAAACTGCTTTTGTAATTGATCCAGCAAAATTTGGAATTACAGATGCAGATGAAGAAGAATTGATGGGCGGAACTGGTGCTGACAATGCAAAACTCGGTCTTGAAGTTCTTAACGGCCAGGGAAGAAAAACAATCCGCTATGCAGTAGGATTAAATACAGCGGCAATTCTCTTTATTACAGGTCGTGCAAAAACTCTCAAAGAGGGTTATGATATGGTTCTGGAAGCTTTGGACAGTGGTAAAGCATTGGCTAAATTGAACGAAATTATCGAAGTAAGCAAAAGCCTTCAGTAGAGACTTATAATGAGAAATATTTTAGACGAAATCGTAAACAGAAGAAGAGATGATATTGCCAGAACAGGCTACGACTTTGGATTTTCCATCCCAGAAACCCGAAGCCGTAAAGTTCATCCCTTCCTTGATAAAAAAGGTGTTATTCTCGAAGTAAAAAGAGCTTCTCCTAGTAAGGGAGACATTGCCCCAGATTTAGATTCTGCCGCAACTGCCCTCTCTTACGCAAAAGCCGGAGCAAAAGCAATTTCCTGTCTTACTGAAACCAATTATTTTAAGGGAACTCTGGAAGACTTAATGAAAGTCTGCAAATCAGTTGATTCTTATGAACAGGAAACAGGTCTTACAGGCCCTGCAGTTCTTAGAAAAGATTTCCTGATTGACGAAACAGAAATCGAAATTGCCTACAGAGCTGGTGCTGATGCAGTTCTCCTTATTTCCCGAATTCTTCCAACAAGAAAAATGATTTCCATGGCAAAAAAATGTGAAGAACTTGGAATCACAGCTCTGGTAGAATTACGCCTTGATGAGGATGTAGAAAAACTTGCAGAAGTTGCAAAAGAAGTTGATACAAAATATCTGGTTGCAGGTGTAAACAGCCGTGACCTTAAAGATTTTACAATCGATTTACTTACTCCTTGTGGAATGCTTAAAAAAATTCAGGCAGTACTTGGAAAAGATGCCAGAGTAATTTTTGAAAGCGGAATCAGAACTCCACAGAGTGCTGCATTTGTAGGTTCTCTTGGTTTTGCCGGAATGCTTTTAGGCGAAGCCGCTGCTAAAAATCCAGAAATCAGAGCAGAACTGGTTGCTTCTTTTGTAAATGGAAGTTCAACTCCAAATGCCCGTTTCTGGCTAGATTATTCAGAAAAGATTTTACAGAAAGCTGCAGATAAACCTTTTGCAAAAATCTGTGGAATCACAAACGAAGAAGATGCATTAAAAGCCTGTCAGGAAGGGGCCGATTATTTAGGATTCATTTTCTACAATAAATCTCCACGCCATGCTTCAAAAGAACTGGTAGAAAAACTTGCATCACTTACAGCTGCAATTAAAGTCGGGGTAATTGTAAATCCTGATGATGAAGAAGCTAAACAGGCAATACAGCTTGCAAAGGATGGACTTCTTGATGTAATTCAGCTTCATACAATGGATTGTGCAAGAAAGTTCCTTTCCATTGAGGAAAACAGAAAACTTCCTCACTATTGTGCCATCAACATTTCTTCAGAAGAAGATTTAAAACTTCTTGATGAACTTTTTGATCTTGGTGAACCACGAGTTCTTGTGGATGCCCAGACAGAAGAAAAAATTGGTGGAACTGGAAAACAGATTTCTTCGGAACTGGTTGCTCTGGTTCAGAAAAAATACAAACTCTGGCTTGCAGGTGGTCTTACTCCAGAAAATGTTTCTCAGGTAACAGACACATACAAACCAGAATTGATAGATACTGCCAGCGGAGTCGAAGCAGAACCTGGCAGAAAGGACTTTATGAAATTAGAGTCTTATCTTAAAAACTTAAAATAACACAACATCCCTAAAAGGAGATATTCATGGAATCAAAAGACGGATTTTTTGATAATTTTGGCGGCAAGTATGTTGCAGAAGTACTTCGCCGACCTTTAGACGAACTTGAAGTTGCTTTCAAAGAAGCAATGGCAGATCCTTCCTTCGTAAAAGAACTGGAAACAATTCAGAGAGATTATATTGGCCGCGAAACTCCACTTTTGTATGCTGAAACTGCTACAAAGTTGCTTGGCGGTGCAAAGATTTATATTAAACTTGAAGGGCTTGCAAACACAGGTGCCCACAAAATCAATAACGCAATTGGCCAGTGTCTTCTTGCTAAACGCATGGGCAAAAAAAGAATCATTGCAGAAACAGGAGCAGGCCAGCATGGTCTTGCAACTGCCGCTGCCTGTGCAAAACTTGGCTTAGACTGTACCGTTTATATGGGTGAAGTTGATGTTCGCCGTCAGCAGCCAAATGTTGCCGCAATGGAAATGTATGGTGCAAAAGTTCATGCAGTAACTTCCGGCAGCCGTACCCTTAAAGATGCAGTAAACGAAGCAATGCGTGACTGGGCTGCAAATCCAGATACAACTCACTATGTACTTGGTTCTGCTTTAGGTCCTGCTCCATTCCCTGATATCGTTCGAGAATTCCAGAGTGTAATCGGAAAAGAAATTAAAAAGCAGTGTGCAGAAAGAGGAATCAAACCTACAGCAATTATTGCCTGCTGTGGCGGTGGTTCAAACTCAATCGGTTGTTTTGCTCCATTCATTGACGAAAAAGAACCTCGTCTTATTGCAGTAGAAGCAGGTGGAATTGGACCAAATGTTGGAGAAAACGCTTCCCGCATGACAGGAAACGCAAGCCGCGAAGGAATTCTCCAGGGTTACAAATCCCGCTTCCTTCTTGATGAAGACGGACAGGCACTTCCAACCCGTTCAATTTCTGCAGGTCTCGACTATTGTGGAATTGGACCTCAGCTTGCCGCCCTTGGTGCTAAAGGCCGTGTAGAATTTACTTCTGCATTGGATAAAGAAGCTCTTGAAGCACTCAAATTCTTTGCTAAGAACGAAGGAGTTCTTTTTGCAATGGAAAGCTCTCACGCTGGTGCAGAAGCAATCAAGCTTGCTCCTAAACTTTCCAAAGATGATGTAATTGTAATCAATATGTCTGGTCGTGGTGATAAGGATATCTTTATTACAAGCCCTGTTTTCCGTCCAGAATTATGGAAGCAGTTCCTTGCTGCAGAATTGGAACGCTTGAATGACGAAAAAGATATTCACGAAGCAAAGAAAATGATGTAGTGGAAGCGTTTTCAGCTATCCATTTTTTAGGAGTAATTAAAATGAATAAAATAAAACTTATGAGTCACCTGGTTGCAGGTTATCCAACTGATGAACTGTCCCTTACAGCTGCCAGAGCTTTGGTTGCAGGTGGTGCAGATATTCTTGAAATTCAGCTGCCTTTCAGCGATCCAAGTGCAGATGGTCCTGCAACCCAGGGAGCCTGTACAGAAGTACTGCAGCGCAACTACAGAACTGCTGACGGCTTAAAATTCATCGAAACAATTCACAAGGAATTTCCCGAAATTCCTATTTATATCATGAGCTACGGAAGTCTTATCTATACACCGGGAGTTGCAAACTTCTGCAAAAAGGCTGCTTCTGTTGGTGTAAAAGGAATTATTATTCCAGACCTTCCATTTGACTTTGATGAAGGACTTACAAAAGCCTGTCAGGACAACGGAATGATTAATATTCCAGTTGCAGCTCCAAGTATGAGTCCAGAACGCCTTGAAAAACTTTCTGCTGCAGGTTTCCCATACATCTATGCCGCATTAAGAACAGGTATTACAGGAACCGACACCAAAATTGACGATGCAACCCTTTCTTTCCTTGAAAAAGTTGGAAAGCACGGAAGCAAAATCTACGGTGGATTCGGAATCTCAAATGGTACACAATCCAAAGCTTTAGGAAATGCAGTTGATGCAGTTGTTGCAGGTTCTGTTTTTGTCCGCCTCATCACCGAAAACAAAGATGACGGAAAAAAACTTTACGATGCAGTAAAAGCAAAAGCCGAAGAAATTACACACATCAATGAATAAATAAAAAAGGTTGCCTTTAGGCAACCTTTTTTATACTACAGTTTTCTCAACCACTTATTGCTGAGAAGTCTTATAATCCCTACTACAGCCTTACAAATCGGTTCAGACAGAATACACAGGTAAACTGCCCAGAAAGGAAGATGCCAGACCATAACTGCAAGCCATCCGAGAGGGATTGCCATAAGCCATAAAAAACCTACATCCATAAAAAGTGCAAACAGAGTGTCACCGCCAGAACGGAAAACTCCTACAACAGAAGTCATATTAAATGCATCAAATGGGAAAATCAAACCGCGCATAATAATAAAAATAGATGCCATTGAAAGAACTTCAGCTTCAACCTTAAAAATAAAAGGCATGAGTTTTGCCATCGGCATAATCAGAAATCCAAGACAGAATGCCATGGCCGCAATAAATGCACACTGCTTTCGGGCAAGACTCTTTGCTTCTTCTGTTTTTCCTTCTCCAATAGTTTTTCCAATAATGATGGCAGTTGCATTGCCACAACCAAGACAAATTGGATAAACCAGGTTCGAAATACTGTTCATGATGTTGAAGGATGCAATTACCAGAGTTCCGCTGTGAGCAAAAATCGAAGACTGCATTGAAATTCCCGATCCCCAGAGCAATTCATTAAGCAGAACAGGAAGACTGATTTTTGCATAATGAGCAATAAAGCCTCTGTCCTTTACAACATATTCTTTAAGAGGAGCGGCAATTTTATATTTTTTCAGATAAGAACCACCTACAACAATCAGCGCTTCTACAATTCTTGAAATGACAGTTGCAATTCCTGCCCCTATAATTCCATATGCCTTGATTACCTGGAAGCCTCCAATGTTTACTCCAAAAATCAAAAGATAATTCAAAAGTGCATTAAGAAGAACCGAAGTAATTGTTGCAACTGCAGGAAGCTTAAGATGTTCTGTATTTCTGCAGGAAACCGCAAAAGAAACATTTACACCAAAGAATAGATAACTTGGTGCTACAACCCTAAGATACTTAGCCCCACGAGTAATAACTTCCTGATCCTTTGAATAGATTGAAAGACAGAACTCTGGAAAAACAATACTTACAAAAGCAAAAAGAACTGTAAAACACAATGCCAGCGAGAGCATCATTCCTGTAGTCTTGTGAATTTTTTCAATATCCTTTTTACCCCAGTACTGGGCAATAAAAATCTGTCCCCCCGAAGCAATTCCAAAAACCCCGAGACTCATAACAAAGAAAATCTGGTTGCCCAAACCTACCGCCGCAATATCAACGGCACCAAGCTGTCCAACCATAATTGTATCCAGCATGTTTACAAATGAAGAAAGAAAGTCCTGAAGAATAATCGGAAAAGCAATTGTAAAAAGCGGAATTAAAAACGATTTAGATTTCATGCCTCTAGAATACTAAATCCTGTAAAAATATTCAAAGCCAAAACAGATTCTAAAAAATTGTGATATGATTAATTCATAAAGACTATGAGTGAAATTCTAAAGAAAACCCAAGGAAAACACATTCTTGCCTACACAGGAGTTTCTTCAGAACAGGATCAGGACATTCAGAATCAATGCATTGCAACAGGAGACGGAATTGAATACTCCAAACTGCAGATTAATCCTGTTATAACTGCAAAAAATGTTCCTTTTGAATTTATACCTACAGATTTCCGGGATCCACAACTCTGGAAAAAAGACGGCAAATTTTACATGGCATGTGTCCTCAAACAGAAAAACCTGAAAGGTGGTCTTGTAATGTTTGAATCTCCCGACCTTAAAAACTCCAATTATTTTTTTACAGAATTCTTTGGAATCTTAACCTTAAGGGAGTTCAAATATTCTTTCTGTTCCTTTGTAATTCTGTAGCTTTCCCGTGCTTTTTGTATGGCCTTGTTGTGAGTCCATGGAGCAAGTTTCTGGCCTTTTATATATTCAACTGCACTATCCCATTGCTTTACCAGAGCTTCCGCAAAGAACCAGGCAGTCATCATATTTACATAATATTCTTCTGAACGAACCGCAGCAGGCCATTCAAGATAATCACTTTTAAAATCTTCATCCAGATAAAACTTCATAAGAAGAAGGATTCCAACTCTAATTGTATAAGGCTTTTCATCCTTTATCCATAAAGGAATCTTTGTAATAAGCTTTGATTTATTTTTTTCAAAAACTGCAGGTCTCAAACCGTCACTTACTGCCCAGTTTGTAATGTAGGGTAAAAATCTTTCCAGATCTTCAATCCCTTTTTCATAGTCCTTCATATTATTGATTAAGCACACCTGCAAAACATTTTCTTCGTGATACTGATGAGGAAGAGTTTTCTTGAACAACTCAATTTCTTCTTCAGAAAGCGCAGCTGTTTTCTTAAGAATCGTTTTATATTCAGGAGATCGTATACCAATAAAACTTTCTCTTGATTCTGTAGGAACAAGCTTTGCAAGAAAATCTCCGTATTTTTCATCCTGATGCTCAAATAATATTTTTTGAATTGAGGTCATAATTTTTCTCTCCTATTGTGGTGGCAAAATCTCTTTTGGATTTGCAGTATGGTCTCCAAGAATTTTTTCCATTGTTACAAGATCATACCATCGGTTAAATTTAAATCCACACTGCTTTAAGTAAGAAACTTCCTTATAACCCATTTTCGCATGGAATTTAATGCTGTCATGAGTCAGGTATTCATCTTCCTCGTCACAAGAAGCAATACAGGCATAAACATTCAGATAGTTCTGGGCCTTCAATTTTTTTTCAAGTTCTTCCAGAAGAATCCTTCCGATTCCCATTTTTCTATAGTTTTTATCCATATATATGGAAGTTTCTGTTGTCCAGGCATAAGCTGCTCTTGTTCTGTAAACATGAGAATAAGCATAGCCTACAATTTTATTTCTACCCTCTTCTTCCATTTCTGCAACAATATAAGGAAAGCTCTGTGTGATATTTGAAATTCGGTCTTCAAACTCTTTAACACTTGGAACCTCCCATTCAAAAGTGATGGCAGTTTTTTTTACATAATAAGAATAGATTGAAAGCAAAGCCTGGGCATCTTCTACCCTGGCTTTTCGTAAAGAAATTTTGTTTTCCATACTTAAACTATACCACTATGAAAAACTTGTGTTAATAAAAAATTCTGTGACTTTCTGTCCATAGCTTTAATTTTTCATTTACTTTTTCGTGTGACAATCTGTCCATACCTTTTTCTGAAAAAATGAGTCCAGATGTGGACAGATTGTCACAATGTAGAATTTGAGCCTGAATTCCTGCAGATATGGACAGATTGTCACATCCATCAGGGTTTTTTCATAAAATCAGGAATTTGTGACAATGTGTCCACACCTTTTGTGACTTTCTGTCCTTAACTCTGTGACAATCTGTCCGTAATGTATGAAAAAGTTAACTTTAAACTGTTAACTTTTGTTTTAACCGTGACAATCTGTCCATATCTTGTGTGATTTTCTGTCCTTAACAATTGTGACATTCCGTCTATAGCTTTTGTGACAATGTGTCCTTAACTAAAATATGCCTGTTATGGACAGATTGTCACATTCATAATTCTCTGGGATCAAAACTCCTGCATTCTTTCTTCATTTTGTGATTTTCAGTCCATAGCTTGAGAAAAAAACGATGGTGACAATCTGTCCATATCTCTTATTCCCTTTGACAACCAGCCCTTTTCCGGTGTATATGTCTTTTGAATACGGAAACCGGCCTTTCTGGAAGCTTTGTGACAAATTGTCCACATCTTAGAATTTACTGTCTACAGGTTTGTGACAATCCGTCCATAGATTTTTGATCCCAGAGTCCACAGCTTTTGTGACATTATGTCCATATCTTGAGACAATCAGTCCTGTTTTTGTGACTATCTGTCCATACCTTATTCTGTAATTCCTTATAATACAAAGAGTTACATACTGTTAAACTAATAAATTATTAAATTTAAAACTAGAATTTTAGTAATTAACACTTTTTCAAAAAAAAATTTGACAACAACTATGGACTTGTGATAGTTTAAAAATCCATAGTTATGAATGAGAATATTAAAAACGCAGAAGCATTTAAAAATTACACAGCAGGTCTTTTTTCTGATGAAGAAATGAAAGATCTGGATGAATTGAACAGCAAGGTCACTTTTAAAACTGATTACAAAATTTCAGATTCAAATCCAGTTGATCAGAAATATGTAATTCAGCCAAACAACATTACCAGAGCTATTTATGACATGAATTTAGGTTCAAAACGAATTGTCATGATGGCCTGTTCCCTTTTACTTGAAAGAGACAAAAACGGAATCCTCACAACAAAAAAAGATCTTACAGTCCAGTTCCGTCTTGAAGATGTTATGCGTTCTCTTCACCTGACTCATGGTAGTACTACAAAAAAAATGCTGGAAGATGCAATCGATACAATCTTTGACCAGAAAATCAGAATTAAAACTGATGATGGCTGGACACAGCTTTATCACTGGTTTAATTCCACAAATTATTCTGAACAGGCAAACGGTTTCCAGCTTACTTTTACTCCCGAAGTTGCCCAGGCCTTTGTTGAATATCTGAACGGTTATTCTGTAATTAATCTTGATGTTTACGGAAACCTTACAGGAAAATATTCAGTCCGCATGTATGAATACTGCTGGAGCTATCACAACATTCCAAGCAGGACAAAAGAAGGCCGCTGGCAGACCCCTACAATCTCCATCAAGGAACTGAGAACCATGTGGATGATTGATGACTCAAAATACCCTGTAATGAGCGATTTTAAGAAAAGAGTCATTGATGTTGCAAAGGATGAAATTAACCGCTACGAGAACTCTCAGTTCACACTGGAAGATGTTGAATACATCAAACAGGGCTGTAAGATTGTAGCCTGCAAATTCCACTGCAAAATGAACAATGTCAAGAACGATCCTCTTTCAAGTTTGAATCCTTCAGTCATAAAAAATGATGATGAAATTCTTTCTCAGCACCAGGAAGAACTTATGGAACTTTTCAAAAAAATGATTTCTGAAAAAGAATCTGAACTTGAGAATAATCCTGAAAAAGTGAAAATACAAAATGAGATGTTTGAAGATTCAAAACAGAATATTTTGAATAAATATAAAAAGTAAAACTAGGTTTAATTAGGTTTTACAATAGTTATACAAAGTTTAACTAGGTTAAATAAAGTATAACTAAATTAAACAATGTTTTACCAAGTTAAACTAAGTTTAATAAAGTTTAACTTATAAAAAGAAGGGGCCATTTTTTCAAAGGAGATTTTTACTCCTGCAGCTGATCTTTTTATAGACTTCTGCCCTCCCCTTTCAAAAATGCAAAAAACCCCGAAAAACGGGGTCTTTTATATAGAGACGGTAAATGATTCAAAAAATCATATAAAGGCTCTTAAAATCGATTCTAGGCCTGTTTCTGAGGGTGTAAAGCCCTGTTTTAAAGTTTGATTTTTTGAATATTCTAGAAATTTCCCAAAAACGGGGTGTTTTTGAGAAAAAAGTTAAACGATGGTTAAACTGAGTTTAACTTTTAGTCAGAATTATAAAAAATTGTAAAACCGAGTAAAACTTGGTTAAATTTAATTAAACAAAGTAAAACGATATTTTACCGAGTTAAAATAGATTTTACTATTGTAAAACTGTGTTTAATGTGGTAAAATGTAGTTAAATAAAGTTAAACTTTAGTTTAACTAAACCGATAATTTTTTTAGAGGTGATAATTTGAAAACTTTTGCTTTTGCGATTCAGAAAGGTGGAACAGGAAAAACTTCTATAAGTGTTTCTGTAGCCGTTGCTCTTGCCAGAATGGGTAAGAGAGTTTGTTTGATAGATGGAGACCCTCAGGGTAATAGTTCCAGCTGGCTTCTGTCAGAATTGAATTATGAACTTGCAGATGTTCTTTACGAAAAAGTAAAGCTTACAGACAGCTTTACAAAAACTGATATTGAAAATCTTTACTATATTCCAACTGCAGGTTTGAATGGAGAACTGAGAAGTTATTCTGCAAAAATGGCTGATTCAAAACCTTTTATTTTCCGTCATCTTCTTGCTGAACTTTCGGAATATTTTGACTACTGTATTTTTGATACATCACCATCTTTTACAGGACTTGAAAAATCAATCTTCCTTGCAGCAGATGAAGTTGTTGCAGTAATGCAGGTAGATTATTTCTCAACAGATGGACTTCAGATTTTTATGGATAATCTTAATACAATGAAAAAAGATTATGATTCTCCAGATAAACCTGCCTTCAATAAGATTGTAATGAACAGTAAAGATAATCGTATTAAGTACCAGGATGATATGATTTCACAGCTTACCCAGCTTAAGGATTTTGAATTCTTTAAGGTTGCAGTTGATCAGTCATTCAAGAAAGCACAGACAGTACACATGGCAATTCAGGATTATCCATCAGTAAAAAAAGAAACTGTGGATTCTATTGAAGAAATTGCAAGGAGTCTCGCATAATGGCATTATCAAAAAAAACAGTTCCAGTTATGGACATTTCGTCACAGCTCAGTTCCATGAATTCAATGAATTCAGGAGAAAAGAATAATGTGGCAGAAGAAACTCCTGTTCAGCAGTTAAAACAGATTCCTGAACCTGCTCCTGTTACAAATTATATTCCTGCCGCTGAACCACCAAGAAGAGCAGCAAAAGCAAAACCTAAAAAGGAAGATACTTCTGCTATTATTGGTTTTAAGATTCAGAAAGAAGCAAAGGCACAGTATCAGGAATTCTTTGCAGAATATGGAATGAACCTTAGTGAAGCAACTAAGAATGCCCTTGAATATTTTATCCAGGATTTACAGGCTGGAAAAATTGAAATTACTTTGACACATCATTTTATAAGAGTGGAAGAGTAGGGTAGAGAAGTCTAACTTCTTAATATAATAACCTATGGCTTAAAAATCACGAATCTGGTTTAAGATTTTGTGATTACTTGTCCATAGGTTATTTTTTTTATGTGACAATCTGTCCATAATTCAAATGCTTTTTGTGATTTCCTGTCCTTAATTACCTGCCATTTTTTTCTGGTTATAATGAATTTTAATTGTGAAAAGAGTTTTTCCCCTGTTTTTTCCTAGATATAGTGTGATTTTCTGTCCATAGCTTTGGCCTACACTAAATACACGGAATTTTGTGACAATCTGTCCATAGTTTATTAATAGAATTCTGTAGCCAAGGGGGACAGAGTAAAATGATTTTTTTTATAGATAAGGACAGAATGTCACAGAGATAGGGACAAATTGTCACCAAGAAAATATGTAAAAAAAATAAAAAAAATATTACAATTGGGACAGAGGAAAAATTGTCAGTGTAGAACATGTTACAAATGGCACTGGGGAGTTTACATTCTTGTCTTGCTGGCACTGGCAATTTTGACAATTGGAATTGCATATATACCGGTGTTTGTGAGATATTTTAAGAATAAGAAAGTTTCAAAATAAAAATTATATAAAACAAAAAGTTTAGAGGGTTTGAATGGTTTTTAAGTGTTTGTACGGCGTGTGTCTCTTTATCTCAATGGTTGTTCTGATTTACATGGCTCAAAAGAATTACAAGAATCTGGATGTATATTACTGGTCCATGGTAATTCTTATTCCTGTAATTTTAGTCGGGTACTGGTTTAAGGTTTGTTCTTCGTCTATTGGTGAAGCAAAACTTGCGCTCTGTATAACATATCTTGATTCGACCATTCTGCTGGTTCTGATGATTTTTTCCATGCTGCGGGCTGTCAATCTGAAGGTTTCAAGCAGAGTAAAAATCTTTGCGTATATAGCAGCCTTTGCTCATCTTCTGCTGGTATGGGCATGTAAGGATAACACTTTATACTATGCAACAGTTGAATTGATCACAAACGAAAAACTTGGTTCTTCAGTTCTTGTTACCGACGGGCCATTAAAAATCGTTCACTATCTGTATCTTGGTGCGATTGTATTGTCTGCTTTTGGAATAATTATTTACGGTTATGTAAAGAAGGGTACTTATTCCAGAAGAACTCTGCTTATTTATACTTCTGCAACTGGAATTGGAATCTTCTTTTATTCCATTGAAATTTTCTTTACCCTGAAGTTTTCTTTTCTTCCTTGTGTGTATGCTGTTATTGATGTCCTTATTGCGGCCTTCTACGATTATTATCACAGCTATGATATTGATTCCATGATTATTCAGCAGAGACAGAATGATGAAGAAGTGAATCTGGATCAGTATGTAGAGTTTTCTTTCAGCGGAAAATTTCGTGGTTGTACTGAACAGGCAAAGGAGCTTATTCCAGAACTTAAAAATCTGATTGTTGATCAAAGAATTCCAGATAATGAAACAAGACTCAAGGAATTGTTTTATGACAGTGCAGAGAATTTTGAAAACGGAAGAAAATTCCATAAAACTGAATTTAGAGCGAAAATGAAATGGTACAGAATTACAGTTTCCACTTATTCAGCCAGAACAGACAGTAAAAAACTTGGGTATCTTTACAGAATTGCGGATATAACAGAATTCCGCCACCGAAATGAAATACAAAAGTTCTTCAATAAAAAAAGAATGGAAGAAGCGGCTCAGAAGTACAGTAAAAGAATTCAGAAAATGCAGAAGGCGGTTGTAATTGGTCTTGCAGATTTTATTGAAACAAGGGATGAAACAACCGGGGGTCATGTAAAGAGAACCAGTGATGTAATGAGAATTCTTATTGATGAAATTGTTGAAAAAGGAATTTACGAAATCAATCCGAATAAAGGCGAAGACATTGTAAGATCTGCGCCAATGCACGACCTTGGTAAACTTGATATTGATAATTCAATTTTGAAAAAGCCTGGAAAACTTACTGATGAGGAATTTGAACAGATTAAAACTCATGCAGAAAAAAGCGGTCAGATTGTCAAGGCAATTCTAAGCGAGGTTGAAGAACCGGAATTTGTTGCTACTGCTTACAGACTTGCAAGATATCATCACGAAAAATGGAATGGAAAAGGATATCCGGAAGGATTGAAGGAAGAAGAAATTCCTATTGAAGCAAGAATCATGGCAGTTGCAGATGTATATGATGCGCTGGTCAGCAAGCGTTCATACAAGGATGAATTAAGTCCAGAAGCTGCAGCAGATATAATTCTAAAAGATATGGGAATTCATTTTGATCCTGTAATGAAAGAAGTTTTTGAAAATTGTCGTGAAAAAATTGAAGATTATTATAAATCGTTAAAAACAGAATAGCAGTAAATCTTCCATACATTGAGGTGATTAGGATTTTTCTTAATCACCTTTTTTTATTTTTTCCTAAAAAATTCGTTGACTATCTGAGTAAGATATATTATTGTGGTTAAAAAGACAGAATGACAGATGTTGTGAAAGTGTCATTTTGAAAAAAAGGCCAAATATAGGAGATATAAAAAATGGACGAAATGTTTGAAAAAATGAAGGATCTTATTGTTGAAAAACTCGATGTACCTGCTGACAAAGTAACTATGGAAGCTAGCTTTAGAGCTGACTTGGAAGCTGACAGCTTGGACACATACGAATTGGTTTATGCTATCGAAGAAAACCTCGGAATCCACATTCCAGATGAAAGAGCAAACGAATTCGAAACTGTAGGCGATGCTTACAACTTCATCAAAGAGGAATTATGCAAAAAATAGTAATTCGATCTATTGGAAAGTCTCTCCCTAAAAAGAGAGTTTCAAACGACGACCTTCCAAAAGAGTTGAATACTAGTGACGAATGGATTCGCTCACATACAGGTATTGGTTCCAGATATATCTGCGGCGAAAACGAAACTGTTGTAACAATGGGAGTAGAAGCCTGCAAGATTGCCCTGGAAAATACCGGAGTGAATCCCGAAGAAATCAAGCTTTTGATTTGTTCCACAACAACTCCTGAATATGTAGGTTTTCCATCTACTGCTTGCGTATTACAGGATGAACTTGGACTTACCAATGCAACCTGCTTTGACCTTACAGCAGCCTGTTCTGGATTTCTGTATGCATTGAATACTGCAGAAGGACTTATGAAAGCTAATGACTGGAAATATGCCCTTGTTTGTGGAAGTGAAGTTCTTTCAAAAATCTGTGATTGGACTGATCGTTCGACATGTGTACTTTTTGGTGATGGGGCTGGAACTTTCCTTTTGGAAAAAGTTGAAGGGGAAGAAAAAGAAGGACTTGGAACTTTTGTTTCTGGTTCAGACGGTTCTGGAGCCAAGGCTCTTTTCTTAGATCCAAGCGATGGATTTATGAAAATGGATGGTCATGCAGTTTATAACTTTGCCGTTGGTGTAATGGCAAAAACAATTAAAGAAGTAATGGAAAAAGAAAATCTTTCTGAAGCAGATGTAGATTATTTTGTCTGTCATCAGGCTAACGAAAGAATCATCAGTGCAGCAGCCAAAAGACTTGGATTTAATTTTGATAAGTTTATCTGTTCCCTGGTTGAATATGGAAACACTTCGTCATCAAGCATTCCTATTGCTCTGTATGACATGGAAAAAGAAGGCAAAATTAAAAAAGGAACAGTAATTGTTTCTGCAGCTTTTGGAGCAGGTTTAACCTGGGCTGGAACTGTATTTAGATTCTAAAAAGGAAAAACAATGAAAAACGTATTTTTGTTTCCCGGTCAGGGAGCTCAGAAAAAAGGGATGCTTTTAGACATCTGCCAGAAATATCCAGTTGCTATGAAAGTAGTAAAGGAGGCTGAAGATATTACTGGAGAAAAGATTTCGGAATACTTGTGGGAAACAGAAGATTCAGAACTTGCCAGAAGCGACAGAAGCCAGCTTGCAATTACAACTGCTTCTTTAGCTTTGGTGCAGGTTCTGAAGGAAATTGGATTTGAAGCAGATATTTGCAGTGGTTTTTCTTTAGGAGAATTTGCTGCTTTGTGTACTGCTGGAATCCTTTCGTTTGAAGATACAATCAAGCTTGTTCAGAAACGCGGAAAAATCATGCAGAAAACTTGCGATGCTCTGGCTGCTTCTTCTAATGGAAGAGAACCAGGGATGGCAGCTGTAATTGGTTTGACCCCTGAACAGGTAATTGATGCAGTAAAACCTTTAAGTGATGAAGGAATTGCATATGCAGCAAACCTCAACAGTCCAAAGCAGACTGTAATTTCGGGAACTGCAGATGGAATTGAAAAAGCTGAAGCTCTTTGTACAGAAAAAGGCTGCAGAAGATTTATCAAGCTTAAGGTTGCAGGTCCTTTCCATTCTCCACTTATGGCAGAAGCTGGAAAAGAATTTGCTGAAGTTTTGGAAACTGTAAACTTTAATGATCCTGTAAAAACAATTTTTTCAAATGTAACAGGAAAAGAAATCAAAACAGGAAAAGAAGCTAAAGAACTTGCAGTTAAGCATTTTACTAATCCAGTTAGATGGACTAGTGAAGAAGCAGAAATTGCAAAGCTTATTGATTATACAGATTCTGAATGTGATTCAAAATGTAATATTTTTGAAGTTGGTCCTGGTACTGTTTTAAGCGGATTATGGAGAGATTCAGGATACGCAGAAAACATCAGCTGTAAATCGGCAGCTTTGGTTTAATAAGAGGTAAAAAATGTTGTTATCTGGAAAAAAAGCTTTAGTAACTGGTTCTTCTAGAGGAATCGGAAAAGCTATTACAGAAAAATTTTTGAAAGAAGGAGCTATGGTATGGGGTATCTGTACAAAGCCTTCTGAAGCAAAAAGTGAATTAGAAGAAATTGCAAAAGCCAATGGTGGATCTTTTGTTGAATTATATGCAAATGCCGCTGATGAAGCTCAGTGGTCAGAAAGAATTAAGGAAGCACTTACTCTTTCTGGAGGATTTGATGTTCTTGTAAACAATGCAGGAATTACAAGAGATGGTCTTTCATTCAGAATGAAGATGGATGACTGGAACTCTGTAATCAATATCAACCTTACAAGTGCTTTTATCGCAAGTCAGATTGTTTCTGCAGATATGATCCGTAAACGCACAGGTTCAATCATCAACATGAGTAGTATTGTTGGTGTTCATGGGCAGGGCGGGCAGGTAAATTATGCTGCATCAAAAGCAGGTCTGATTGGTCTTACAAAGAGTCTTTGTAAAGAAACTGGTTCAAGAGGTGTTCGTGTAAATGCCATTGCTCCAGGTTATATTGCAACAGATATGACAGCTGTATTACCAGAACAGGTAAAGAATGCAATGCTGGAAACAGTTCCTCTTAAGAGAGCTGGAGAACCAGAAGATATCGCAAATACAGCATTATTTTTGGCTAGTGATTTATCAACATACATTTCAGGTCAGGTAATTGGCGTTGACGGTGGAATGGGCTGTTAGGAGTATAAAAATGGAAAAGAGAAGAGTAGTAGTAACAGGACTTGGATGTGTTAGTCCTCTTGGAAATTCAGTAGAAGAAACTTGGGAAGGCATTAAAGCTGGAAAGAGTGGAATTAAAAATATTACAGGTTTTGATACAACAGATTTTTCTGTAAAAATCGGTGGTGAAGTTCGTGATTTGGATGTAAGCCAGTTCTTTGATAAGAGACTTGCAAGAAAAATGGCTCGCTTTACAGAATTTGCTGCTTGTGCTTCAACAATGGCACTTCGTGATGCAGGACTTACAAACGAAACAATCGACAGTGAAAGAACTTCTGTAATCATGGGTTGTGGTATCGGTGGTTTTGAAATAATGGAAGCTTCCATGAAAAAATACTTTGAAGTTGGTCCATCAAGAATTTCTCCATTAACAATTCCTATGATCATTGGTAACGAAGGTCCAGGTAATGTTTCAATGCTTTTTGGTGTAAAAGGAGTTTCCTGGAACCTTCAGACTGCATGTGCTTCTTCAACTGACGCACTTGGTCTTGCTTTGGATCAGATTCGTTCTGGTCGTGTTGATATGTGTATTGCCGGTGGTACAGAATCTGCAGTAACAGGTTTTGGAATTGGTTCATTCAGCGTTTTGAAAACACTTGCTTCTTCATATAACGATTGTCCAGAAAAAGCCAGCCGTCCATTTGATAAAGACCGTGAAGGTTTTGTAATGGGTGAAGGTTCTGCAATTCTCATTCTTGAAGAATATGAACATGCAAAAGCTCGTGGTGCAAAAATCTATTGTGAATTCTTAGGTTATGGTGGATCTTCAGATGCTTACCATATCACAAGTCCAGATCCAGATGGAAACGGTGGAGCTCTGGCAGTAAAACTTGCTCTTGAAGATGCAGGAATCAAACCAGAAGAAATCCAGTACTACAATGCACACGGAACTTCAACTTCAATCAATGATTCAGCTGAAACAGCAATGCTTAAAAAATCTTTGGGGGACCATGCATACAAAATCAAGGTTTCTTCAACAAAATCTATGACTGGTCACTGTCTTGGTGCTGCAGGTGCTCTCGAAGCTATGATTTGTATTAAGGCAATGGAAGACAATATTTATCCACCAACAATCAATCTTGATAATCCTGATCTGGAACATGGTTGTGATTTGGACTATGTACCAAATAAGGCACAGAAAGCAGAAAACTTGAACTGTGTTGCTTCTGGTTCTTTGGGCTTTGGTGGACACAATGGTGTTGTAATCTTTAAGAAAATCTAGACTGAGGAATAAAAATGTTAACAAAAGATATTGAAAGCTTACTTCCACACAGAAAACCATTTTTGTTTGTAGACGAAATTGTTTCTGCTGACGAAAGCGGTTCTGTAAGTGAACATACATTTACTGATGAAGAATTCTTCTTTAAGGGACACTTCCCACAGTATCCAGTTGTACCTGGAGTAATCCTTGTAGAAACAATGGCTCAGGCTGGTGGGGCTGCTCTCAGCTATCAGAAGATTTTTGACGAAGGAAGTCTTTTCTTTCTTGCAACAGTAGACAAGGTTAAATTCCGTAATCAGGTAAGACCTAACGACAAAGTAAGAATGGAAATTACAAACCTTAGAGTTTCTAAAAAAATGATTAAACAGGCAGGAAAAGCGTATGTAGGCGACACACTTTGTGCCGAAGCTGAATGGCTCTGTTTAGTTGGAAATGCAAATTAGGAGGAAATCGTATGACACCAATGGTAAGAAGTAACATCTGTTTGAATGCTCATCCACAGGGCTGTAAACAGGCTGTATTAGATCAGATTGAATATACAAAAACTATTAAAGATAAAACTGCAAAACTTCCAGGAACACACAGACAGGTAAAGAATGTACTTGTTTTGGGATGTTCTAATGGTTATGGTCTTGCAAGTCGTATTACTGCTGCTTTTGCTTATGATGCAGCAACAATCGGTGTTTCATTTGAAAGAGCAGGAACTGATAAAAAAGTTGGTACTCCAGGCTGGTACAATAATATTGCTTTTGATGAAGCTGCTAAAAAAGCCGGACTCTTCACTCACACAATTGATGGAGATGCTTATTCAGATGAAATCAAAGCTGAAGTTATTAAGGCTGCAAAAGAAAACAACATGAAGTTTGACCTTGTTGTATACAGTCTTGCTTCTCCTGTTAGAGTAGATCCTGAAACAAAGGTAATGTATAAATCCGTAATCAAACCAATCGGACAGGATTACAGCGGAAGAACTTTTGACACAATGACTGGTGTAATGAAAGAAATTACTGCAACTGCCGCTAACGAAGAAGAAATTGCAAATACAGTAAAAGTTATGGGTGGTGAAGACTGGGAAAGATGGATTGACCAGCTTACTGCTGCCGGAGTTTTGAACGAAGGCTGTATGACTCTTGCTTATTCATATATTGGTCCAGAATTGTCACAGGCAATTTATCGTAAAGGTACAATTGGTATGGCAAAACTCGATCTCGAAAATCGTGCAGAAGCATTGAGAAACAAGATGAAAGCTTTCAACGGACAGGCATTTGTTTCTGTAAACAAAGGTCTTGTAACAAGAGCTTCAGCTGTTATCCCAATCATTCCATTATACCTTTCAGTTCTTTTCAAGGTAATGAAACAGATGGGAACTCATGAAGGTTGTATCGAACAGATTAACCGTCTTTTTGCTGAACGCCTTTATATCAAATCTCAGGACGGAAATGCTGCAATTCCTGTTGATGAAGAAAAAAGAATTCGTATTGATGACTGGGAAATGGATCCTAAAGTTCAGGCAGAAGTTGATAAAATCATGCCAATGGTGACAGAGGAAAATATCAGTCAGTTAGGTGATTTTGATGGTTATCGTCACGACTTCCTTGCAACAAGTGGTTTTGATATTCCAGGTGTTGATTACGAAAAAGAAGTTGAACGATTTGATGTTATCTAATTAGAGATTGGAGTTAAAAATGACAGACGAATTTATTTTTGAAATAATGGAAAAGTTTAATTCCAGTGAAATTGTAGACCTGGATTTAGCTCATGCCAACGAACATATCAGCTTGCGTAAAAAGGAAGCTTTTAATGGAAGTACAATCATTCAGAACAATGGCGCTGCAGCACCTGTAGCTCCAGCTGCTCCTGTAATGACCGCGGCTCCACAGGCTGTTTCTGAACCTTCAGCAAAAACTGAAAAGGCTGAAACTCCTGCACCAGCTCCAAAAGCAAAAGAAGAAGGAGAAACTCTTAAGTCTCCAATCGTTGGTACTTTCTATAGAGCTCCATCTCCTGATTCTCCTGCATATGCAGAAAAAGGTAAAAAAATCAAAAAAGGCGAACCAGTTTGTATTATCGAAGCAATGAAAATGATGAATACACTCAATGCTGATTATGATTTTGAAGTACTTGATGTTCTTGTTGAAAACGGTGAACTGGTAGAATTTGACCAGCCATTGTTTGTAATTAAAAAATTGTAGGTATAACTGTGATTAAAAAACTTTTGATTGCCAATCGTGGCGAAATTGCAGTACGGGTTATTCGTGCCTGTAAAGAATTGGGAATTAAAACCGTTGCTGTTTACTCTACTGCAGATAAAGAAAACCTTCATGTAAAACTTGCAGACGAAGCTTATTGTATTGGCCCTGCAAGTTCTGCAAAAAGTTATCTTGATGGTGATTCAATCATCACTGTAGCTTTAAGAACTGGTGCTGAAGCAATTCACCCTGGAGTTGGTTTTCTTTCTGAAAATGCAGCTTTTGCAAGAGATATTGAAAAATCTGGAATTATCTGGATTGGACCAAAACCAGAAACAATTGAACTTTTGGGTGATAAGGTTCAGGCTCGTGCAACTGCTACTAAATATGGACTTCCTGTCACACCTGGTTCAAAAGACGCAATTGATACATTTGAAAAAGGTAAGGCAACTGCAGATAAATGTGGATATCCTGTAATCATCAAGGCTGCTTCTGGCGGTGGTGGAAAGGGTATGCGAATTGTCTGGAAAGAAGAAGATCTTGCTGAAAACCTTAAGATTGCTTCTTCTGAAGCTCTTTCGAACTTTGCAGACGGAACTGTATATATAGAAAAATACATTCAGAATCCACGACATGTTGAACTTCAGATTATTGCAGACGGAAAAGGAAATGTTGGAATTATGGGCGAACGAGATTGTTCTGTTCAGAAAAACCATCAGAAGCTTATTGAAGAAAGTCCTTCTCCTGCAGTAACACCAGAAATGAGAGCAAGAATGTACGAAGGTGCAAAAAAGCTTTTTTCTGGTCTTAAATATCGTGGAGCAGGAACAATTGAATTTTTGGTAACTGGCGGAGAATTTTACTTTATGGAAGTAAATGCCCGCGTTCAGGTTGAACATCCAGTTTCGGAATTTGTAAGCGGGGTTGATTTGATCCGTGAACAGATTCTTGCTTGTACCGAAAATCGACTTTCAATTGATCCTGAAAAAATTCAGCTTAAAGGCTGGTCAATTGAAGCCCGCATTAATGCAAGAGCTCCTGGAAAAATCACAAAACTGATGCTTCCATCTGGCCCTGGTGTTCGTTTTGATAGTTTTATTTATGAAAGTTACAGCGTTGTTCCTCATTATGATTCAATGCTTGCAAAACTTATTGTTCATGATGATACCCGTGAAGCTGCAATCCGAAGACTTAACCGCTGTTTGAATGAGCTTGTTCTGGAAGGAATTCCAACAAATCAGCAGCAGCAGGTAGAAATCATTAATACAAAACAGTTTAAGTCTGGTGATTTTGGTACAAGTCTTTACGAAGAACTTTACGGGGATAAATAGGAGTTAAAAAATGGAATGTTCACATTGTAAGACAATTCACGATGATGAAAAAGTTAAGGCAAATCTTATGGTTTGTCCTTCCTGTGGTCGTCATTTGAGAATTAGTCCTCAGGATAGAATTAAATATCTGGCAGATGCAGGTTCATTTGTAGAAATTAATAAAAATCTTCAGTCAGTAAATCCAATCGCAATGGAAGGCTATGAAGAAAAACTTGATGCGGCAAAAGCAAAAACTTCTCTTGAAGAAGCAGTTGTAACTGGAAAGTGTACAATGGAAGGTCGCCCTGTAATGCTTGGACTTATGTCCTTTGATTTTATGGGTGGTTCAATGGGTTCGGTTGTTGGAGAAAAAATTTCCCGCCTTATGCTTTTAGGAGCAAAAGAAAGAACACCAGTAATCATTTATGCAACTTCTGGTGGAGCTCGTATGCAGGAAGGTATTTTTTCCTTGATGCAGATGGCTAAAACTTCCGCTGCAAGTGCAATCCTGGCAGAAGCTGGAGTTCCATATTTTGTAATGCTTTGTGATCCTACAACAGGTGGTGTAACCGCTTCTTTTGCAATGCTTGGAGATTTAATCTGTGCTGAACCAAAAGCATTGATTGGATTTGCAGGTCCTCGTGTAATTGAAGGTACAATCAATCAGAAATTGCCAGAGGATTTCCAGAAAGCAGAATTCCAGCAGGCAAAAGGATTTGTAGACTGTATTGTTCCAAGAAATGAACAGAAGGCATTCTGGGTAAAAATGATTGATGCCCATAATTTTGGAAATAATGGAGGCAGCAAATAATGAAAACCAGTACTTCAAAAAATGAACAGATCATAGATCAGTTGGAAGAAATTTCAAGAGAACATGGAATTGACCTTACAAACGAAATTGCTGCCATTACAAAGAAACTTGAAGAAAATGCAAATTCAGTTTCGAAAGTTTGGGAAAAAGTTGAATTAGCCCGTCATCCAGATCGTCCTCGAGCATTGGACTATATTGAAATGCTTGTAGATGGTTTTGTTGAACTTCATGGTGACCGTTATTTTGGAGACGATCCTGCTATTGTTGGTGGAATCGGATTTCTTGATGGAACTCCAGTAACAGTAATCGGAAACATGAAAGGCCGCAACCTTAAAGAAACAATTGCCCGCAATGGTGGTATGGCAAATCCTGAAGGTTATAGAAAGGCACTCAGACTTGCTAAACAGGCAGAAAAATTCCATCGTCCAATTATTACTTTTATTGATACACAGGGAGCTTACCCGGGACTTGGTTCAGAAGAACGAGGAATTGGTGAAGCAATTGCTGTAAACCTTCGTGACTTCAGCCAGCTTAAAACTCCAATTATCTGTATTGTAATTGGTGAAGGTGGTTCTGGTGGAGCCTTGGGAATTGGTGTAGGGGATAAAATCTACATGCTGGATAATGCAATTTATTCAGTAATTTCTCCAGAAGGATGTGCTTCGATTTTGCTTAGAGATTCAGCCCGTGCAAAAGATGCTGCTGCAATGCTCAAGATTACAGCTAACGATATTCTTTCAATGAAAATTGTAAACGGAATTATCAGTGAACCAAAAGATGGAGCACAGTCAGATCCAAAGAAAACTGCAGAAAACATTAAAAAGCAGATTAAATCGGATTTGTTAAAGCTGATGGAAAAATCTCCTTCTGTACTTGTAAAGTATCGTAACAAGAAAATCCGCGAAATGGGTGTATATATTGAAAAATAAAATCACCAGAATAGTGTGGACTTTTTGTAAAAAATATTCGATAATAGAGTAACTGCAAAGGCGCAGAATTTGGTTTAAACAAATTCTGCGTCTTTTTTTTTAACTCTATCTTTTTTGGAGGATCTCATGATTGAGACAATTACAAACATTAACAATGCTGTAAACGGTGTTGTTTGGGGTACTTTTGGTATTGCCTTGCTTTTAATTGCAGGCATTATTATGACAATTGTAAACAAAGGCTTCCAGTTTTCACATTTTGGACATTGGATGAAAAAAACAATTGGCGCTATTTTCAAAGAAAAACACATCACTGCGCATACTGAAAAAGAAAACAAAGCCATTTCCCAGTTCCAGAGTCTCTGTACTGCTTTGGCTGCAACAATCGGAACAGGAAACATTGTAGGGGTTGCAACTGCTATCGTACTTGGTGGACCAGGTGCAATTTTCTGGATGTGGATCATGGCAATCTTTGGAATGATGCCAAACTATCCAGAACACGTCCTTGGTATTTTCTATCGTCGCAAGGGCGAAAATGGTGAATGGCATGGTGGTGCAATGTACTATCTTAGAGATGGTCTTGGAAAATATAAAGGCTGCAAATGGATTGGTATTATCCTTGCAATCTTGTTCAGTGCATTCTGTTTATTGGCAAGCTTTGGTATTGGTAACATGAGCCAGGTAAACTCAATTGCCGGAAACATGACTTCTGCATTCCATATTCCTTCTTGGATTACAGGTATTGCACTTGTAATTCTTTCTTCAATCGTAATTCTTGGTGGACTTAAGAGAGTTGCTTCGGTTACAGAAAAATTAGTTCCTGTAATGGCAGTACTCTATATCGTTGGTGCTTTGATTGTAGTATTTGCACATGTAACTGCAATTCCAGCAGCATTTGTTTCAATCTTCAAGGGTGCCTTCTCTGTAAAATCTGCAACAGGTGGTGCAGTTGGTTACGGACTTCAGATGGCTATTACATGGGGTTTCAAACGTGGTGCCTTCTCAAATGAAGCAGGGCTTGGTTCTTCAGTAATGGTTCACTCTTCATCAAATGTAAAAGAACCAGTTCGCCAGGGTATGTGGGGTATTTTTGAAGTATTTGCTGATACAATCATCGTTTGTACTTTGACAGCTCTTGTAGTTCTTACAAGTGGACTTGTTGATTTAAGCACAGGAACAATGATTTCAGAAAATGTAAAATCAGCTTTGGTTGGTGAAGCATTTGCTACAGTATTCGGAAAAGCAGGTCCAATGTTCATTGCTATTGCAATCCTCTTGTTTGCTTATTCAACAGTACTTGGATGGAGCCACTATGGTACAACTGCATGGGGTTACCTGTTCGGAGATAAATCTTCGGTAATCTATAAAATTGTATTTGTTGTAATGATTTTCTTTGGATGTACAATGTCTCTTGATTTGGCATGGGACTTGTCTGATACATTCAACGGTCTTATGATGATTCCTAACTTGATTGGTGTACTTGCTCTTTGTCCACTTGTTGGAAAAATTACAAAGAACTATGTAGACCGTAAACTTCATAACAAAGATATTGAACCAATGATTTCAGCTTTCCCTGATATTCAGGAAGAAGCTGCAAAAGAAATTAAAGAAGGTGCTGAATAACAGCAACTTACATTGGTGACAAAGGGACCGCGAGAGCGGTCCTTTTTTTATATTCTATAGGGTTAATAGGAATGTTTTTAATCTCTGACCGTCGCGCGACGGTTGAGGAATAGAATGGTGTTATAAAGACTTTTGAATATTGATAATAAAAACTCAATATAAATTATGGCATTATAATAATCCTTAGGTTAAAATATTTTTAATATGATGAGTAAATATTTTATAGGCGCAGGAATAGCTATTTTTTTAGGAATATGCTTTCTAATTTATAAGAAGATTATAGGGAAAAAGAGATTTCAAAAATATGTTGAAAAATCAAAAGCCTTACTTCCAAAAATAGAAGAATTTAATAGTGAAATAAATTCCTTGGAATCAAAATATACTACTCACAAAGAAGGACAGATTCTTAAGGATAAATGGACAGATTTTTATAGAGAAACTTCCCGACAATATTTTCCATCAAAAATTCCTGATTGTTGAAATCCATAGTTGATTCAACAGGGGCAAAAGTTCTTTGCGTAGGAGATGACTGGCAATCTATTTACAGATTTGCGGGAAGTGATATTTCATTATTTACAAATTTTGAAAAGTATCTTGGATATACTAATTTATTGAGAATAGAAAAGACTTATAGAAATTCTCAACAACTTATAAATGAAGCATCATGTTTTGTAACAAGAAATCCAACTCAATTAAAAAAGGATTATGATAAATAGTTTTTTCATGATATTATTATATTAAGTAATATTAGGAGAGATTATGAAAAAAAGTATTTATTTATTGTTTTTTGTATTATTTGGAATTCTTGGCTGCAAGCCTAATGTTAAGACTGTAACATTAGAATCTATTGTTGTTAAAACCCCTGCAACGAAAACAGAGTATTGTTTAAATGAAGAATTGGATATAACTGGACTTGAAATTGTCGGAATAATGAGTAATGGAAAGGAAGAAAAAATTGATTCATATGAAATTGATTTTGATAGTTCTGTTATTGGTGATTCAATCATAGTAACAATTAAATATTCACTTAAAGAAACTTTTTATACAGTAAAGGTAAAAAATCATGAATTTGGGGATTGGATTGAACTAATCAAGGCTACAGAAGAATCTGAAGGGTTAAAACATAGATTCTGTAATTCATGTGGAATTGAAGAAAGTCAGATTATTCCTCAATTGACTCATACACATACAATTGATGAAACAGAATGGGCTGTAGATAAAGATTATCATTGGCATAAAGCAAGCTGTGGAAGGGACGAACATAATCAGGATCTTTCTTGTCATATAAAAAATTCTGGTGTAATAACTACACAGGCAACTTGTACAGCAAATGGAATTAAGACATTTAATTGCACTGTTTGTAATTACGAAATGGAAACAGAAGAAATTCCTGCACTTGGGCATAACGAAGATAATGGAAAAATAACTCTTTATCCAACTTGTATGGTAAAGGGAAAGAGAACATATACATGTTCAAGATGTTCGAAAAAAAGAAATGAAGAGATTGATTCCTTAGGTTTATGTGAATCACCAATAGATGCACAAACTTTATTGCCTGCATCCGAAAATTCAGAATTTGTATATTTTGGAGTAATGCCAAGATCGATTGTTCCTGCAGATAGTACAATTACTATTGATGATAAAAAAGAACTTAAGATGGGTTCAAAAACTTATTATAAAGGATCTGATGGTGAATACTATGAACAATTAAAAGTTAATCTACGAGTTTATTGCTCTGAAAATTATACATATAAATATACTGATGGATCTTTAGTTAAATATGGTGAGACTCGTTTATTTAAGGTTGAGCCAATCAAGTGGAAGATAATTTCGAAAAATTATAATGGAACAAAAAAAGCATTATTATTGTCAGACGAAATAGTAACAGCTAATATTCCATTTCATAAATATAATTCAGAAAAAGCTAAAAGATCTGTATGTAGCAATCATAATTGTTATGAACATAGCCAGATACGAGCATATTTAAATGGATTGATTTATTGGTATGATGCATCTTATTCATATGATACATACTCAGATAAAAGTTATGAAGGTAAAGGTTTTCTACAAACAGTGTTTACTGATCAAGCACAAGATAAAATCGTAATTACGAAAGTAGATAATAGTCATGACTCATCAATAGATTCACAGGGAAAATTAGAAGGTTGTGCTTCTCCAGATACAAATGATAAAATATTCCTATTAAGTGAAAGAGAAGTAACTTCATCAGAATATGGTTTTTCAACATCCTACTCAGCCGAAGGTCCTGGAAATGCTCGTATTAAATTTCCATCTGATTATGCCATAGCTAATTATTGTTTTAGACACTATAAAGAAAATTATGGTGGTTCCTGGTGGCTCCGTTCTTCAAGTAAAAAAGGTGAATATAGAAGTTATGCAAGAGGTATCTCTGATGCAGGTTATGCAGACAAAAGTTATAGTACAACTGATCGAGAGAGAGGAATAGTTCCTGCACTTTGTATTGACTTAAATAGATAATAGGATGAACAAATAACAGTTTATATAGGGATTCAATATGTCAGAACCTCGTGAAATCAAAATCAACGGAATTTACAAACATTTTAAGAATAAATATTACAAAGTTGAAGATGTGGCTTTTCATTCGGAAACCAAAGAAGAATATGTAGTTTATCGCAGACTTTATGATGACGGGTCGCTTTGGATCCGGGAAAAGCAGATGTTTTTGTCGTTATCCTAATAAATTTATTATCCTCATATTTTTCACTATCTGCTTATATTATAAACAAATAAGAATGAAAATATGAGGATAAAATATACAAGAGTCAAAGTATTAGAGGACATTTTATATTTTTGTATGGATAGTATTGATCGGAACTGAGACTGTGAAAATCTTTCTGTAAATTCAAAACATAGTAGGTCTGTGATAAAATAAAACACAGGAGCCTACTATGGCAAAAGACAAAATTCCCCCACACAAAGTGGAAATGACAGAAGGCAAACGAGAAATAATAAAAGGCCTTCTGTCAGAGTATGACATCCAGTCTGCAGAAGACATCGAA
>JAZQOB010000095.1:0-36888 GCA_045627625.1 Treponema sp. | reverse complement strand
GATGTACGAGGGTTGATTTCGATAATTACAACACGACCAGTTTTTGGGTTGTGAGCGAACTGAACGTTTGTACCACCAATTACACCAATAGATTCAACAATCTTGAATGCATCGCGCTGAAGTCTTTCTTCAAGTGCTTTATCGATTGTCATGAAAGGTGCTGAACAGAAAGAGTCACCAGTGTGAACACCAACTGCATCAATGTTTTCAATAAAACAGATTGCAATCATCTGATTCTTAGCATCGCGAACAACTTCAACTTCAAGTTCTTCCCAACCAAGAATTGATTCTTCAATCAAACACTGATGTGTCATAGAAAGATCCAAACCGTTAGCTACAATTGTTCGGAGTTCTTCAACGTTGTAACAGAAACCACCGCCCTGTCCACCCATTGTATAAGCTGGACGAACAACTAATGGGAAACCAATTTCTTCAGCAATTTTTTCTGCACCTTCGATTGTGTGACAGATTCCAGAACGAGGAGTATCAATTCCCAAGTTCTTCATTGTTTCTTTGAAGATTTCGCGGTCTTCACCACGTTCAATAGCATCAAGGTTTACACCAATAACTTTTACACCGTATTTATCAAGAACACCAGCTTTGTTCAATTCCATAGCCATGTTCAAACCAGTCTGTCCACCAAGGTTTGGAAGAAGAGCATCTGGGCGTTCCTTTTCGATAATCTGACTTAATCGTTCAACATTAAGTGGTTCAATATAAGTAGCATCTGTCATAACTGGGTCAGTCATGATAGTAGCTGGGTTTGAGTTTACCAAAACAATTTTGTAGCCCTGTTCGCGTAAAGCTTTACAAGCCTGAGTACCAGAGTAGTCAAACTCACAAGCCTGTCCAATAACGATTGGACCCGAACCAATAATCAATACCTTATTGATGTCTTCTCTTTTCATTTATATACACTCCTTATAAGTTACACAAAAAAAAAGACTGAACTCAAAAAAGAATTCAGTCTTAATAATTACCAATTAATGAATTTAAAAACAAAACAGTATCTGAATAATGAGTAATTTTTTTACATTTCCAAATGACTACTTCGCCTTTCATATTTCCATGTATTATATAGAAAATGAAGTTTTTGTTCTATATCTTCTATAAAATTTTTGCTACTAAACTTTTTTCCATTTTCTCAGTTTAAAATGACAAGAAATTTTCTAAACTGATAGAAAAAAATCCGAATGATATAATTTTTTTATGGAAACAAATTTTTGGCAAAGAGTTGTTATTCTTATGAATAACCGAAATATTACCAGAAAAGAACTTGCCATGGATGTTGGTTTTGATGTTTCTAATATTGGAAAAGGAGTTCTTAACAATAACATCCCAGCTGCTGATACGGCAGTAAAAATAGCAAAAGTTCTTAATACAACTGCTGAATATCTGGTAACGGGACAAAGTACAGAAAAAGAAACTCACCCGGATATAAATCTGGATGAGTTCAACAAATACTCAAAACTGGTTCATTATCTGGATTCCTTACCCAAGCTTTCCAGAATACCAGTTGAACATTTAATAAACGAATTATACGACCGCTACACCAATGACGAAGACAATTCATAAAAAATAATCGAAGAAGCCTGAGCCACATTCAAACTATCAATTACACTTGCCTTTCCTGATGACATTCCAGCCCATGGAATAATAATCAATTCGTCACAACTTTCTTTTACTAAATCGGAAATACCTTTTTCTTCATTTCCAAGAATAATTAAAACTGGTTTATCTTTTTTTGCAATTTCTTTTAAATCACTAGCTTTCTTTTTTGCATCAAGGCTGGTTCCAACTCGAATCATTTTACCTTTACATGCTTCTAAAAATCTTGCTGTAGACTGAACACAGTAAATATTTACATATTCCATTCCACCTTCAGCAACACGATATGAAGAAGTTGTAACTGAAGACTGTGCTTCATCTAAAGGAATTACTACATTTTTTATTCCAAAAAAAGCTGCATTTCTAACAATTGCACCAAAATTATTTGCATTTCCAATTCTATCTAAAAATACAGCATTTTCTTTATTTTCGATCCAGCTTTCAAGAATGTCAGAATCCAACTGTTCAATTTCTGGAGCTTCAATCATGGCAACAACACCCTGATGATGAACGCTTCCGCAAAGCTTTTCCAATTCATTTGCAGGTTTCTGATTATAAATTCCATGATTCTTTGCTAATCGTTTGCACAACCCACCAAATAAAGGAGCTTTTTCTTCTGTAAAATACAAACGAGTAATCTTTTCGGGATGATTTTTTTCAAGTTTTTTTACTGCTGCAAAACCACAAACTGCCAGTTCATTTTTCTGTTTATTCTTCATATTTTAAGTATATCAAAATATTGAATCTTTGTATCACTTTTACTGTCTTTAGGTTATATTAAATATATGAAGAAATTTCTTGGTACATTTGTAATTTTATTTTCAATGGTGACAGCCTTATTCTCTCAAACAACCCAAGGCGAAAATCTGGTTTTCAAAGAGGATTATCAGGCTTCTTTAATCAACAACCTTAAATTCAATCTGACTTTCGAAAATCTTGTGACCGAAGAAATTTACGGCGACGAAATTACTATCGAAATAAACTGCAACAATAGTAAAAAAACACCAACCGTCAACATCAACAAAGATACATTAGAAATTAAATCTACCAAGCAAAAATATACAAAAGGCGACCTCTGCACTGTTTTTGTTTATTTCCCTAAGAATTTTTCCACTACTTCAATTTCAATTAGCAGCGACAAAGGAAATCTTTCTCTTAAAAATCTTATGTCCAGCAACGATATAAAAATCCAAACTTCATCCGGCAATATTTATCTTTCCAATGCTGGCACATCATTCTTGAACCTCAAATCTGATTCTGGAAACATTACCGTCGTTTCACAGATTCTGGATTATTTTGATATTCAGTCTAACTCTGGCACAATCTCTCTGGATCTTTTTGATCAGCCATATGCAAAATCTCATCTTCAGTCAGTTTCTGGTAAAATCACAGTTGCTTTACCTCTCTTCTCAGATTTTAATGTAGCAGTAACATCTAAAACCGGTGTTTTCTGGGATATTATTAAGGGAACTCATGTGAACCCAACCAGAACCTTACACAAAAAATATAATGATGGTGGAGTTTTTATTGTTATAGAAACCACTTCCTCTGATATTTTCTTAAAATCAAACTAAATCTACATCTTTTTTTTGACAGAACTATCATTCCTCATTTACAATTAATTCACTATGAGTAATGACAATAAATTGATTAAAACTGTTCCTTCTTCTTACAAAAAAAGATTTGGTGATAGAAAGGACGGTCGCCTCCTTCGAACTCTCGAACCTTTAGCTGCAATTCTTCCATACTTTATGAAAACCCGAAACGATGCAAATAACCTGGCACATGATAGTGTTGAATTAAGCATTATCGATAAATTCGTTCACGAAAAGAAAGCTCAAGGTTATATGAACATGAATGCTATGCATGTTTTAATTGCATCTTATGTTAGAAGCATCAGCCAAAAACCTGGAATTAATAGATTTGTAAGTGGTTTTAAAATTTATGCCAGAAATAACATCGAAGTTATTATGGAAGTAAAAAAGAAACTTGAACTTAATGCTCCAGCAACAATGATGAAATTCCATTTTTCACCTAGCGATACAATCTATGATGTTTATAAAGAAATGAATGATCAAATCACTGCTTACTGGGATGAAAATGAACCTGAAAACGGATTTGATGCACTTTCACGAGTTCTTCACTATATTCCTCGCTGGTTCTTACGCTTAATCGAAAAGATTTTTGAATTGTTGGATTATAATGGGTGGCTTCCACATTCCCTTACAGAATTAAGCCCAATGCATGGTTCCCTGGTAATTACATCAATGGCATCTTTGAATATTCCATCCATCTACCACCATTTGTATAATTTTGGAAATGTACCAATGTTTATTTCCTTCAGTACAAACCGCCATGAATACGAATTAGATCGAGAAGGAACTCTTCACAGAAATCATTATCTTGATATTAATTATACTTGTGATGACCGCATTTGTGATGGACACTATTATGCTTCTGGTTTAAGAGAAATCCGAAAGTATCTTAAAAATCCACACTTATTGGAAACTCCACCAGAAAAGATTATTGAAGACATTGAATAATTGAATCAGTTTCTGTAAAAACCGAATCCATGCTTAAGTCGTGAGATTCGGTTTTTATTTTTTCTTCCATTTGAATAACAAAACCTACACCGCCCAAGGTTGCATTTTCCTTATTTAACCCTTTTAACTCAGCCAGAAATTTATCGTAAAAACCTTTTCCTCTTCCAAGTCTCTGTCCAGATTTTGAAAAAGCCCTTCCAGGAACCAAAACTAATATTTTTTCTGAATAAGCTTTATTTTCAAATTTTACTGAAGAAGTATCTGGTTCTAAAATTCCAAAACTACCTTCCATAAGTTTTTTACTATATGAATAAAATTCCATTTCGTTTGTATCTGGAATTATTCTTGGGATGTATACTTTTTTATTCATGACAAGAGCTTCTTCCATTACCTGCAGAATATCAGCTTCATCAGGCAATGCCATATATCCAAGAACTATCTGGCATTCTGCAAAAGCCTTGCTCTGAATAATATTTTTACACAAAGCTTTTGACCATTCCGAAAAATGCCCTTTATTATTCTCCATTCTTTGTTTAATTTCTTTTCTTAATTCTGCCTTTGTCATATGCCTATTATACCATATTTTTGATATACTATTTTTGGAGTTATAAAGTATGAATCAGGGAAATCAGGAAATCTTTTTATTACAGGCCGATAAAATTGCAAAAGAAGTTTTTGACCAGTTTTCAGAAGATTTATTTACAAAAATCGAAATCCGAAAATTTGAAAACCAATTTGTTTCAGAACCTGGTGACGAAGAACTTCAGACTTCTGCTTTTTACTCCATTATTGCCCGAGACCAGCTTTTGGATGAACTTGCCCAGCAAAAACAAAACTGCTTTGTATCCAATTTTTTTACCGAAGATAAATTCATTAACTTTTTTGTTGTTCACTATGAAGCAAAGAAAGAACGCCTTGTTCAAAAATATCAAACTTTTTGTGATTACTTAAAAAATGCCCTTTTTGATTTTCTTCTCAAAGAATGGAAAAAAGAAAATTTTTACTTTTACAACAGTTCCATCAGCAACATTATTGTTCAGGATGCTGTAAATGAACTAGTAACCGAAGTTTCTAAACAGTGCAGCGGCTTTACAGATATTGCCCTTTACGAAAACATCAACCTTTCCATGCTGAACATTCTTTCTGATCTTTCGTATCAAACCTACGAAAAGACTAACACCGAAGGTTTGATTTTATTCACCGATAATCCTGATAATGTTGATTTCCAGTTCAAGTTTGATAACTTTGAAGACTTTGGTTTTTTTGAACAGAAAAATCTTAAATTGTTAAGAAAACTCCTGGAATTAACTTCCATTAAAAAAGGCATTGGCCTCATTACTGATACAAATCGCATTTATGGTGTTGGAACAATCAAAGAAGGCGCTTTGAACTATTCTGTTTCTTTCGAAGATGATCATCGCTGGATTTTATCTAAAGATGATACAGAACTTCTTGCTATGAAAGATAATTCCCTTCTTTTTGTAAATGCAAAACTTACTGCTTCTGAATTTTCAAACTATATTTCCCAGGTTTTCCCAGAAATTAAAGATACCGAAACCGAAGATAATATGTTCGATATTATTAAAGCTCTTATAAAACAGCAGAAAGGTACAATTTTAGTTGCAATGAAAGATGTAAAAAAATACATTGACCGCTACCGTGACCTTGCCATGTTAATAGAACCTGTTAAATTGGACGAAAAAAATGTGGAAAAACTTTCTTCCATCGATGGTGCCATTCTCATGGACGAAAATTGTATTTGCTATGGCTTTGGAGTAGTTTTGGACGGTATTGATACTGGAGCCGGAAACCGAGCCAGAGGTTCCCGTTACAACTCCAGTGAACGCTTCTTTAATTATTACAAGCAGCAATACAACGCCGATCTTTTTGTTTTTATTCTTTCAGATGATGGTAACTATAATTTCTTCCCTAATTAAAGATTCATTTTAGTTATAGAAACCTGGAATAATCCATCTCCCATATTCATCACATTTTCCGGATTAAAGAAATCCAGGATTGTTCCTTTGCAGTCTGGATAGTTTTTACACAGAATCAAGGCATCTTTTTTTCCCTTATTGTAAGGAACAAATGCTGTTGTTTCTTCTATTTTAAATTTTTTATTGCAACACAAACATTCAACCTGGGATTTTAATTTCCAGTCAGAAAAAACTTTTACTTCTCTCTTAATTGCATCCATTCGTTCTTTTCCATGAAGAACCCAACCACTAGTTACTTTTTCATAGGCTTCAAAATCCATATTTTACCTCCTGAGCTTTTTTCTGCTCATAAAGAATATGTTCAACACCTGTTAAAAAACGGCAGTTTTTTGCTACTTAAAAAAAAGGAATTTTCCATTTATATAAATATTTAGGAATTTATCCTTTTTGTAACTTGCATTCCGCCTTTCAATTTATTAAATTACAGATAGATTTTATATTTATACTGGAGGGTCGTATGGCTTTAGCTTCATTAATCTTAGGAATTGCGGCTGTTGTACTTTCTTGGGAAGGCTATGGTGCTTTTGTAGGACTTGCATGTGGAATTCTTGCAATCATCTTTGGCAACAGTGCTAAAAAAGATGAAACTCAGAACCAGGGATATGCAAAAGCAGGTAGAATTTTAGGATGGATTTCGGTAGTCATCTCTATTATTGTACTTGTAGTTGTTATTGGTCTTTTAGGATTAGCCTTTGGACTTGTTGGTACTGCAATAAAAGCAGCCTTATAAATATTTTCTGACATTTTCTGCAATTTGGCTTTATAATCTAATTATACGCATTATTAAATTGGATGGAAAATGTCAGACAAAACTCAAATTATTGCACTTACTGGTAAAGGCGGAGTTGGAAAAACTTCAATCTCTGCCACCATCGTAAAGCTTCTTGTTAAAAACTTCCCTAACAAAAAAATCCTTGCAATTGACGCAGATCCAGCTGTTGGACTTTCTGCCGTTCTTAACATCGATGTAAAAAAGACTATCGATGACATTCGCAAAGAATTAATCAAAAATCTCGAAGATGAAGATTCTATTTCTGTAACCGAACTTCTTGGTGAAGCTAAGTACAAAATCTACGAAGGCGTTTCGGAACAGGACGGTTACGCATTTATAGCAATTGGCCGTCCCGAAGCTGAAGGCTGCTACTGTAGAATTAACGAGTACCTTAAAGAAGTCATTACTATTCTTTCAAATCAATTTGACTATGTAGTCGTTGATGGTGAAGCTGGTATTGAACAGGTAAATCGTCGTGTTATGGAAAAAGTCACTCACCTGCTTTTAGTAACCGATGCCAGTAAAAAAGGCTGTCAGGTAATTCAAACAATCAAAAATGTTGCAGATTCTCTTGTCATGTACGATAAAGTTGGAGTTATTGCTAATAGAATCCCAACAAAAGAAATTGTTGAACAAATGGATGTAGGAAACATGCCAATAGTTGGTGCCATTACTGCAGATAATAATCTGGCTATGTGCGATATGAAAGGTGAAAATGTCTTCTATCTTTCTGATGATTCTGAAATTGTTCAGGGAACTACCCAGGCTCTTAAAAATATGGGCATTTTATAATTTCTAAATTTATAACTGATTTTTACAAGGAGAAAGTAATTGAAAGATTTAAAACATCTCTTTTATTTTGAAAATCTTTTACAAGAAGTAAATAATGATTTAGTTAAAACTGCTCAAAAAAATGGAAAAATTGCCATTGGAACAGTTTGTTCTTTAATCCCAGAACCTCTTGTTAATCTTCCAGGAACTTTTTCTGTTCGTTTAAGAGCCCCTAGAACTGGTTCAATAGATATGGGTTCCTACTACCTCAGTAACATGCTTTGCGAAGGTTGTCGTGCCATTCTTGAACGAGCAATTGAAGGCGGTTTTAATTTTCTGGATTGTATTATCGCTCCCGATGCTTGTGCGCAGATGAATCGTTGTGTCGAAAATATTGAACATCTGAATATAATCGAAAAAGACAAGTTCTTCATCACATATTCTGATGTTCCAATGAAAAGCGATGAAACAGCCTTAAAGCATTATGTAAAACAAATGAAAATCCGAGTTCTGGAACCTTTAGCCGAAAAATACGGAATTGATGTTTCAGATGCCGCTTTAAGAAAATCAGTTGAAGAACAAAATAAAATCAGTGCTTTAATTCAGGAGATTGGAGATTATCGTAAAGAACTTAATCCAAGAATCACTGGTTATGAATTTGCTGTTTTGTGTCTTGCCACTTACTGCTGTCCTCATGATTTACTTATTGAAAAACTTACAGAAACTGCAGAAGAACTAAAAACTCGAGTCCCTGACGAAAAATCTCCATATCGTGCCAGAGTTGTTCTTATTGGTTCAGAAGTTGATAATCCAGATTTAATCAAACTGGCAGAAGATGCTGGAGCTTTAGTTGTTGCCGACCGTTTCTGTTTTGGATCTTTGCCTGGAAGAAACCAGATTCAGTTGAATGATGAAGAAGATGTTCTTACTCAAATCTGCCGCTGGTACATGGTAAATGGTAAATGTCCTCGCTTTATGAATACTGCAAAAATCCTTGAACGACAGACTTATGTTGATCAGATTGCAAAAGAATACAAAGCAGATGGTTTAATCTATCAGCAGGTTAAATTCTGCGATTACTGGGGTTATGAACGAGCCAGCCAGTTCCATATTATGCATGATGAATTTAACTGGCCTGTTCTTTCTGTTGATAGACCTTATGTTTTTTCAACTTCAGGTCAGTTGAGAACTCGTATTCAGGCTTTTGTAGAAAGTCTTGAAGTAAAAAAAGCTGAAGAAAGAGGTAAAAATGTCTAAGTATGTTGGAAGTGAACCTTTAGGAAAATTTTATACAGGTAAAAAAGCAAAAAAGCGTCGTGAATGGCGTGGCTTTAAAGATACCTGGTATGATTATTGTCGCTGGCTTGGCTATTGGAAAACTTTAATTGGCTTTGTTCTGAATATTAATAATACCAGAGGCTTTCTCCGTTATCGCTGGATGATGAATTACCTTGCATTGCCAGATTATATGGACCGTCATACAGAAGGAATGCGTGGAACCCAACTCAGAATGGCACACCAGGCTTTGGGTTTAATCGTTACTGATATTTGCAGCATGCTTAAACAAATCTTTAGAGCTGACCCAGAAATTGGTAATGATAAAAAATTCAACGATAAAATCGTTCTTTTTGATGAAAACATGATGTCTACTTTAATGGGAGGCTTTCCAAATCTCACATGGCTTTCTGTTGAAGTTCCGGCAATTTATACTTCTGCAATGCTTAGTCAGGAAGGAGTTCAATATTATATTGATAAAACTCAGGAATATGGTGTTCCTGTTGATGTTTGTCCAATGCCTGCCGCAGAACTTGGAGCTACTCTCGCTGATGATTTTCCATTAATCGGAAAATGTGCAGTTCAATGTAATACAACCTGTGACGGTTCATTAATGGGTAACGGAATCGAAGCTCGTGCTTTTAAGATTCCAACTTTCCAGCTGGCAGTTCCAATTCGTCATCGACAGGAAAGTGTTCAGGAATACGCTGCTGCTGAAATTGTAAATGCAATTCACTTTATCGAAGAAAATACTGGTGAAAAATTTGACTGGGATGCTTTCTTTAACAGTATGAAACGCTTTAATAAAGAAACTCAGGAATTCCTTGAATGGATGGAAATTTCTAAAACTGATTTTCCACAGGTTATGGGAGTTACTCTTGCTCTTTACCGTTATGGTGTTTATCAGGCAGCTGGTGGTCGAAACGAAGCTTTTCTTAAAATGGATAAGTGGCTTACTAAAATGGCTACAGATGCATATAAAAATAAAGAAATGGCTTGTAAGGAATATCGCCATCGCGCCATGACTTGGGGTGTTCAGGCAGCTTACTACACCGCCTTCCCAATCTGGATGATGAACTGCTGGGGAATCGTTCCTGTGGCAGATATGCTGTCAATGGTTTCTACAGAAATGATCAATACAGAAGATAAAGATCAGGCTATGCTGGATTTAGCTTATTTATATGAAAATATGATCATGCGTAATCGTTCAAATGGCGGCTACGAAACTGGTGTCGAAGCTCTCTGGCGTTTCTGTGAAGCCTTAAACATTGATATGGTAATTATGTATGTTCACATGGGCTGTAAAGCAATGTCCGGATATCATGGATTATTTGAAGAAGAAGCTCGAAAACATGGAATTAACATTATCTGGGTTACTCATAATCTTATGTGTTCTCATGATGGAACTCGAAAAGACATGCGAATGGAAGTAAATCGTTATATGCGAAGTGTTCTCCGGGAAGAACCTTTAGACCCAAGTCTAGAAGATTTTGACGATGGAGAATCGTGGTAACTAATATAAATATTAAATGAGGTAATAAAATATGAAATATTTTGCAGGATGTGATGCAGGTTCAACTTATACAAAATGTGTGATTATAGATGAAAATGGAAAAATTGTTTCCCAGGTAACTACTCGCAGTAGAATTAATCCTGTTTTAAGTGCCCAGGGTTCATTGGATGAAGCAATTAAACAGGTACCAGAATTAAAATCAGCTGAAGATTTAACTTACCTTGTTGGTACTGGATATGGACGAAATAAAGTTCCATTTGCTGATGAAAATATTTCCGAAATCAGCTGCCATGCTATGGGGGTTCATGTTACTGATCCAAAAATTAAAGCTATTATCGATATTGGCGGTCAGGATGTAAAAGGAATTGCTATCGATACTGATGGTACTGTATTAAATTTTGCCATGAACGACAAATGTGCTGCAGGAACTGGCCGTTTCTTTGAATCCATGGCAAATGCTTTTGAAATGAATCTTACTGAATTTTCTGATTTATCTCTCACTGCTAAAAATGTTATTCCAATTACTTCCCAATGTGCTGTTTTTGCTGAAAGTGAAGTTATTTCTCTTGTTGGAGAAGGAAAACCAATGGAAGAAATTGCCGCAGGTATTCAGCTTTCAGTTGCAAAACGTTGTTTTGTTATGGCAAAAAAAGCAGGAGCAACTGACAGTATTACATTGACTGGTGGTTGTGCTAAAAATGAAGGTCTTAAAAAAGCTATCGAAAAGGTTTTAAAAATCAAAGTTATTGATTTACCAATTGATCCACAATTAATGGGTGCTTTAGGTGCTGCTGAATTCGCAAGAATCAAAGGAATGAACTAATATGATGTTACTTCTTAAAATCTTACTTATAATTGCAATTGTTTTTGTCTGTTTATTCCTTCTTACTCTGATTATTTATTTTTTCAATTTAGATATGAAGCTTGCCAGTGCATTAATCAAACCTTTAACCGCCTGGTACAACTGGTCTAAAAAAATCAGAGACAACAAAAAGGCTAAAAAGGCAGCCAAAAATTCAAAATAATGGAATTATACACCAAAGAAATAAACAAACTAAAAGAACTCTTCTCCCACCGCCCGCTCCTTCAAATTTCTTCTGATAAAAGCTGGCCCAAAGCCCCTTCAGAAGAAATCATTCTAAAAAGTGATACTGCATTTGAATTAGGCGGCAACACAGCAGATGCCATCAGTGGTATTCTGTTTACAACTTCCAAAACTCTGGTTCCTTCAAATCAGGTTTATGTCTCTGGAATGGAACTTAATGAGATTAATTCTCTTTCGGAATCAGAAAAAGAAAATATCAACTACAGCCGTTTTGTTATTGTATGCCTTAAAGATTCTGCCATTCAAAATAAAACTTCCCAGCAGCTTTACGGAATTTTCAGAAAACTGGATTACATTCGATTTCATGCCTTTATAAAAGGATTTGCTCTTAGAATCTCTTCTGTTCAGCATAGAGAAGTTGTAAGAGTTTCAAAAGAAGCTATTCAAAACGGTATAACACTTTCGCAAGTCGGAAATTCCTTTATTAATGCCTATTGTGAACTTCCCGAAGTCGAAGCCGTTCATATTTATTTTACAACTTCACCTCAAAAGGATTCTATTTTTAAAGAATTAAATCAGACTTCCATAAAAGCTTACGAAATAACTGAATCCTTAAACGAAATTTTTCAGGGCTTAAAAATGGATTGTTCAACTTGCGGTCAAAAAGCCATTTGCGATGAAATTGAAGGAATGAAAGAACTCCATCAGAATTTAAAATAGAACACTATTCCACATTACCCTTTTTTCATATATTCTATTTTTATATGGAGTTATGTATGAAAAAATTAATTACTATTATTATTTCTATTTTTATCAGCTTATCTTGTTTTGCCAAAGACTGGAATGTTTATTCCGATGCTTCTCCAGAAGTTATGGAATATATCAACAAATCCGAAGAACTTATTCAACAGAAACAGTATCAGTCTGCTTACAGCGTTTTTAATCGTGATTCAGATGTAGAAATCAAAGATCCTGAATACATTATTTACAAACGAGTTGAAATTCTTACACAGTATTATGCTTACAACATAATGTACCAGATTTTCGCACTTAAAGATTTGGAAAAGAAAGAAACTTTGGACTATATTCGTACAGAGTATGAAGGTGATCTTACAATGTTCATGTTTAACATTGAAGAAACCATTGCGGAAATGCAGAAAACAAACAAAAGTCCTGTATTGAATCTTGCTCTTGCCCAGTTCTATGCAGAAACTCTCTATCGTTATGGAGACCAGTGGCTTAAAACTCCACAGGAATTGATTGATTTAGCAATTAAAAACTATCAGATTGCTTATGATGCAGATGTTTATGATGTTTATTCTTTGGGTAACTTTAGCGAACTTTTGCTTAAATCAAAGCGCTATAGCGAAGCTGAAAAATACTACGAAATTCTTACAGAAAAAGAAAAGAATACATCTAAATACTGGTACAACTACACTCTTACCTGTATGAATCTTGAAAAATATGAAAAAGCAATTGAATTAGGACTTATTACCATCGATTGTCCTGAACCAAATCCTGCTTTTGCTTTAGATGAATATCTTATTCTTTCTGATGCTTACTATTATTCAAATGATTATGATTCAGCATTTGATATTCTTAAAAAAGCAGAAAAGAAATACAAGAAAAGCGGTACACCAAGTATTCGTCTTGGTGAACTTGAATTCTATGCAAACAACAACATCGAAGCTGCAAATAAATACTTCCTTAAAGGATTTAAGCTTGAACCAACTGCATACAACGAAAATTTTATTGGAAATATCTACTTCAAATCTAATCTTTATGAATATGCAGCACAGTTCTTTAAAGATGCTCTTAAACTTGCCAAGAAAGATCCATATGTTCAGGCTGTGATCTATTACGATTTGTCTGGAATTTATTATCAGATGGGTGATGTGGATGCAACTATTGAAAATCTTCTTGAATCTAAAAAACTCTTCGAAAAAATTAACGACCAGGAAGATGCTGAGTACATCCAGTCTATGATCCGTAAAGTAACAAATGAATAAGATGAAGGACCTGTTACCCAACGAGCAGCTTGATACTTTAATCAACGGCACCAAAATCATTCAGAATCCACAAAAATTCATGTTTGGAATTGATGCCGTACTTCTCGCTCATTTTGCCGCTGCCCAAGTTCATCACGATAATTTTGTGGTAGATATGGGGACAGGTACCGGAATTATCCCTTTTCTTTTAGAAACTTCAACCAAAGCCAGTCAGCTTATTGGCTTAGAAATTCAAAGTGAATCAGCTGACATGGCAAACCGCAGTGTAAAACTTAACAATTTACAGAATAAAATCAAAATCATAAATGGAGATATTAAAGAAATTTCTTCTCAATTTGAAAAGTATTCTGTAAATGTTGTTACCTGTAATCCACCTTATATGATTAATGAACATGGAAAACAGAATCCTAATAATGCAAAAAAAATCGCCCGCCATGAAGTTCTATGTAATCTGGAAGATGTAATTAAAGCCGCTGAATATTTGTTAAAACCAAATGGCAGTTTTTTCCTGGTTCATCGTCCTTTCAGACTAACCGAAATTTTTTCTTTACTTCAGAAATACAAAATGGAAGCCAAACGAATGCAGCTGGTTTATCCATTTTTAGATAAAGAACCAAATATTGTTCTTCTGGAAATTCGTAAAAATTCAAAACCTCGCTTAACAATAGAAAAACCCCTTTTTGTTTATGAAACTCCAGGGGTCTACACAAAAGAAATTAATGATATTTACGATTCTTTTAGAAATCCTATTCAATAATACTCAAATAAGCTTCTATAAGTTTGCAGGTTTTATTAACAGCATCTTCATCCATTGGCAATGCAAACAAACTTCCAATTCCACTTTCCGGATTCTGACGGATAATTTCCTTTCGGTTAGCTAAATACAAATCCTTCTGCTGTAAAATCAATGCCGAAAGACTGGCAGCATAATCCTTCAAATTCCGTTCTTCAAGATTTTTGCATTTTCCTATATCAATGAAATTCTGAAGAATTTTTCTTACTTCATCACAAAGCTTTTCATTTTCGTTACGAATGATTTCCAATGCATTTAAATTAAAATACTGTTCAGTACGAATAAAAATATACATCTGATACATTGGTTCAGCTTCAAACAGTTCAAAATATCTGACAATCAATCGTTTAAATAAAGGAATCAAAGAAACCTTGTTGTTTTTAATTGATTCAAGGGTTTTATCCGCAAGAAAATTTACAGAGCCGATTTCCTTTTTGCAAAGTTCAATTGTTTCATCATACATTTCATCTCTACAAGTAAAATGGTTATAAAGAGAGGCCTTTTTAATTTCCAAGCTGTCTGCAATATCTGCCAACGAAGTAGCACCTGCACTTTTTTCGAAGGCACAGCATAAGAAAGATTGTATGATTTTTTCCTGGGATATATTTTTACGACTCATAATTTAATTTTCGGAAACTACCATCTAGTAGTTTAGCGGTTAACTATTCTTTAGTGTAATTCATTTATCTTGAAATCAGTTTAAATAACAAATATAATATTTTCATTAATTTCAAAAATGTCATTCAATACTTTTCCCTTCTTGGAGTCTCTTTATGGAATTTGAATCAACTTTTACCATTCCTAAAATGGTAAAAAAGACTGTTGAAACTTACCCAGAAATCACAGCACAAATGAAACGCCAGAAAAACGGCGATTTTGAACCAGTACTTTATCGTGATATGTACCAGTTTGCATTGAATTTTGGTGCTGCCTTGTTAAATATTGGAGTTAAACGAGGAGACCTTATTGGTCTTATTTCTGACAACCGTGCAGAATGGCAGCAGGCCGATGTTGGTATTCTTGCAATTGGTGCCATTGATGTTCCTCGTGGTTGTGATGCAACTCCTCTCGATCTTGAAAAAATCTTTTCTATTGCTGAAGCAAAAGTAATCATTGCCGAAAACAATTCACAGGTTAATAAGATTGTTGATTTAAAAGATAAACTTCCTTTTATCGAAAAAATTATTTCTTTTGAATCTGAAATTAAAGATGATGTCAAAGAAAAAGCTAAAACCGCTAAAGTTGAAATTCTTTTATTCCAGGACCTTTTGTCTGAAGGTGCTAAATGGAGAATCGAAAACAAAGATGTTGTTGAAGCTGAAGTTGAAAAAGGTGCTATCGAAGATACTGCTACAATCATCTTTACTTCAGGAACAACTGGTACACCAAAAGGTGTAATGCTTTCACATAAAAACTTCCTTTATCAGTTGGACGAAATCGTAGAACGAATTTTTATCAATCCTGGTGAAAGAGCTCTTAATGTATTACCTGTATGGCATGTATTTGAACGAGAAGTTGAATATGTAATCATGATTCAGGGTGGTACAATCTGTTATTCAAAACCAATTGGTTCAATTCTTCTTGCAGACTTTAAGAAACTTAACCCATATTTGCTTCCTGCAGTTCCACGCGTATTTGAAGCTGTTTATGACGGTATCATTAAAAAGATGCGTAAAACTGGTGGTATTGTTCTTAAGTTATTCACTTTCTTCCTTGGTGTTGCAAAAATCTTTAAGGCAATGCAGCGTAAAATGTTTGGCCAGAATGCCTGCTTTACTTCTTATAAACGAGGCTTATGGTGGGTTTTATTCTTCATTCCTTGGTTATTATTAGCTCCACTTTATGCCCTTGGAGATTTACTTGTATTCAGAAAGATTAAATCAATGTTAGGAAATAACTTCCGTGCTGGTGTTGCAGGTGGTGGTTCATTCCCTAAACAGATTGATGAATTCTTCTGGGCAATTGGTGTTAAAGTTGTTGAAGGTTATGGTATGACAGAAACAGCTCCTATCGTTGCCGTTCGTCCAATTTCTTCTCCAGTTTACCGTACAATTGGTTCACCAATCCGCCATGTAAATGTTCGTGTTGTTGATCCTGCTGATGGATTTGTTTTAGGAAGATGTAAACAGGGTGTTCTTCAGGTAAAAGGTCCTACAGTTATGAAAGGTTATTATAAAAACCCAGAATTAACTGCCAAAGCAATTAGTGAAGATGGTTGGTTGGATACAGGTGATATTGCAATTATGACAATTCACGATGAAATCCAGATTAAAGGTCGTATTAAAGATACAATTGTTCTTCGTGGTGGCGAAAACCTTGAACCACTTCCAATTGAAACTAAACTTTCTGAATCACGATATATTAAAGCTGCTGTAGTTGTTGGTCAGGATATGAAATTCCTTGCTTCTTTGATTCTCATTGATGAAGAAGAAGTTAAGAACTATGCAGATGAAAATGGTATTCAGTATGATACTTTCCAGAATTTGCTTGCTTCTGATGTTATTAAGAAATTGTATGAAAACGAAATCAACAATCTTATTAATGCAAAGACAGGCTTCAAGATGTTCGAAAGAATCAATAAGTTCACTTTGATTACAAAACCATTTGAAGTTGGTGTTGAACTTTCTGCTAAACAGGAAATCATGCGCTTCCGTATCAACGAACTTTATAAAAACGAAATTGCTGAAATGTTCAAAGAAGACTAATTCTTTTCAGTATAGCTAATTAAAAGGGATGCTCTGGCATCCTTTTTTTTATTTAAAATCTATTGCCACAGAAGATTTTTATTATTATTTTTAAACATAAACTTATACTATTTTACAGAGGGAAAAAATGGCTAAATATCAGTTTCAGACAGAAGTAAACCAACTTCTTAAATTGATCATCCATTCACTTTATTCAAATAAAGACATCTTCCTTAGAGAAATTGTTTCTAATGGTTCTGATGCTTTGGACAAATTAAAATATCTTTCAGTTTCAGATGATGCATTTAAAGGCATTAAGTTTGAACCAAAGATCGACATCTTATTCAATGAAGAAAATTCAACTCTTACCGTTCAGGATTCTGGAATTGGTATGAATGAAGAAGACCTTACAAATAATCTTGGAACTATTGCTCGTTCAGGAACAAAAGCTTTCATGGAAAAACTTACTTCTGAAGCCGCTAAAGATTCTGCTTTAATCGGACAGTTTGGTGTTGGATTCTATTCAGCATTTATGGCAGCAAACAAGATTGATGTTTATACAAGAAAAGCTGCTTCTGACGGTAAAATCTGGCACTGGTCTTCAGACGGTACTAATTCATACGATATTGAAGAAGTTGCTCCAGATAGTGAAAATGCAAAAAAATATGGTTTTGATAAAGCAGATCTTACTGGTACAGCAATCGAAATGCATTTGAATGACGAAAGCAAAGAATTTGCTTCAAGATGGAAGATTGAAGAATTAATTAAACGATATTCAGATCATATTGCATTCCCAATTTTCCTTCACTATGAACAGAAAAAATATGATGACAAAGGTGCAGTAACTGGAACTGAAAACAAAATTGACCAGGTAAACTCTGCTTCAGCTTTGTGGAAACGCAGCAAGTCTGAACTTAAAGCAGAAGACTACAACGAATTCTACAAAACTTTTGGTCATGATGGACAGGATCCTTTGCACTATGTTCATACACACGCAGAAGGAACTCAGGAATATACAACACTTTTCTATATTCCACAGACAGCTCCTTTTGATTTGTATCAGGCTGATTATAAAAGTGGACTTAAACTTTATGTAAAACGCGTTTTCATTACAGACGATGATCGTGAACTTTTACCAAGTTACCTCCGCTTTGTTCGTGGTATCATCGATTCAGAAGATTTACCTTTGAATGTAAGCCGCGAAATTTTACAGCAGAATAAAATCCTTGATAACATCCGTTCTTCATCTGTAAAAAAGCTTTTAAGCGAATTTAAGAAAATAGGTGAAGCAGCAGATAAAGCTCGTAAATCAGAAAACCCTACAGACGACGAAAAGAAAGCTATTGAAAAATGGAACAAATTTGTTACAGCTTTCAACCGTCCAATGAAAGAAGGATTGTACTCAGATTATTCAAATCGTGATGAAATTGCAGAAATTGTAAGATTCAAATCTACTGATGAATCTGGAATTGGCGAAGATAAATGGACAAGTTTTGCAGACTATGTTCAGAGAATGAAGCCAGAACAGAAAGCAATTTTCTACATTTCTGGAAGTGATGAAAAGAATCTTCGTGCTAACCCATTGCTTAAAGCTTATGTTGAAAAAGGCTTTGAAGTTTTGGTAATGGCAGATGATATTGATGACATCGTAATTCCTGGATATGGAAAATATAAAGACTTCGAATTAAAAGCTGTAAACCGTGCAGGTTCTGATGAAGATCTTGGTGGTGATAAAGAAGCTGCTAAAAAGAAGGAAGAAGAATTTAAACCTGTTACAGATAAAATCAAAGCTGCACTTGGCGATAAAGTTAAGGAAGTTAAACTTTCAAAAACTCTTTCTGGTGAAAACCCATCTTGTATCGTAGTTGATGAAAACGATCCTTCTTATCAGATGATTCAGATGATGAGAGCAATGGGACAGCCTGGTCCAGAATTAAAACCAATCCTCGAAGTAAATGGGGACCATCCAATTCTTGCAAAAATCAAGAATACAACTGATGATGAATTAGTTGCAGATGTTGCAGAAGTTCTTTTCAACCAGGCACTTTTAATTGCTGGAGTTGAAATTAAAGATCCTGCAGAATTTGTAAAACACTTGAATAACTTACTTTCTAAATAAAAAGAAATAGTTATTTTAATGAAAGGTTGTTCGATTTTTTTTCGAACAACCTTTTTTTATTAACTATATCTGTAAAAAGTGTTGCTAAACATTTATACAAAAAAAATTACTCCCAGTCAGAAAGTGTCTATCAGAACCGCTCACTAGTTCGCTAGTCGCTGAGCACGGCAAGGAAACTATCATTCCGTGCTCAGAGCCTTTCTGACAGCCACTTTCTTCCTTCGCGTAATTTTTAAATACATTTCATTTTAAATACTTTTTCTGATAACATCTTTTTTATTCAAACTAACTATCGTTTGTTTTTTCTAATACAGATAGAATTCTTTTAAATTTAAATATAAACTGAATTCACATCTTAAAATATATTACTTAATATTTGTATAGTAATAAATAAAGAGTTACAAAATGAAAAAACATCCATTTTTTGAAGGCTTCCGAGACAGTATCCCAATTGGATTAGGATACTTTGCAGTAGCTTTTTCATTAGGTATCCTTGCAAAGAAAGCAGGATTAAACGCAACCCAGGGATTCATTGCCAGTTTTTTAAATGTTGCCTCGGCTGGTGAGAATGCTTTGTTCAATGCCATCCTAGATCACGAAACTTACTTCGAAGTAGCCATTATTACTTTTGTAGTAAATGCCCGCTACTTCCTTATGAGCTGCTCACTCAGCCAGAAGTTCAGTCCAAATACAAAATTCATTCACCGCCTTTTTGTAGGATTTGGAGTTACAGATGAAATCTTCGGAATTACAATTGCAAGAGAAGGCCCTGTAGAACCAGCATACAACTATGGTGCTTTTACCTTTGCAATTCCTTGCTGGGCATTGGGAACCTCTATCGGTGTCATCGCAGGATCAATTTTACCAGATCAAATTGTTCAGGCATTGTCTGCTGCTCTTTACGGAATGTTCATTGCCATCTTTATTCCACCTGCTAAAAAAGATTGTATTATTGCAGTTGCCGTAATTACCAGCTTTGTTATGAGCTATTTATCAGACATTGTTCCGTATGTCAGAGACTTGTCTCCAGGAACCAGAACTATCATTCTTACAGTTTTGATTTCCAGTGTAGTAGCATTAATTAAACCAATTAAAGATGATAATTCACCTGAAGAATCTAATATAGCTTCAGAAAACAATATTTAAATTTACTGAATTTATTTATAGGAATTTATATGAATCAAAATCCTTACATTTATATTTTAATAGCAGCTTTAGTATCTTATATGATCCGAGTCATTCCTTTGACCATATTTAGAAAACCAATTAAGAATATTTTTATCAGATCCTTTTTGTATTATGTACCATATGTGACATTAGCAGTAATGACATTTCCAGCAATCATTCATGTTACGGAATCTCCATTGCCAGGTTTATTTGCTTTAATTATTGGAATAATAATCACATTATTGGGTGGTAACTTATTCCCAGTTGCATGTGTTTGTTGTGTAGTAGTATTTATCACAAATTTATTTATTCACTAATTATGAAGAAAAAACTTGCTATTTTAATAACATTTACTATATTAATCTCAGAATGCTTTGGAATAGCAATTTATCGTCCTGTAAATAACGACGAAATGAATGAAGTACCATGTTATCTCAGAGTCCTGGATAATGAGGATAAAGATGTAACAAAAGAACTGGTAAAGGCTTCTTATGCCTGGTATGACCAGCCAAAACTACTTCATATGTATAAAACAAAGGTTTATTTACAGGGTGGAATGATAATGCATCTTAAACTGCCAAAAGGTGTGTATAAACTGCAATTTTATACACCAGCGGACAAAGCTTTTGGTTTTGAATATTTTAGACGCGAATGGAAATCAAATACATATATTTATGATACAGAATGTAAATTAAATGTTATATTTGTAGCTCCAACAGCAAATGAAAACAATTTCTATAATGGTGGCTGGTATATCGATTATAAAGCACCACAATTCTTTTATCATACTTACCCAAAACAATTAGATTTAAACTAACAACCGTTCGTATTTTAATTTGATTCATTTTTAATAGAAATCACATTGTTTCACATGAAACATTATATCTTTCTACTTCATTTCGTATAAAAATGATAATTTAATGTTTCACATGAAACACTATAAATTTATTTTACATTTTAGGTATTACAAGTTCTCAAATGTTTCACATGAAACATGATAACCTTCTCTATAATTAAAATGTTATAAAAACCAATGTTTCACATGAAACAATTTAGTATTCTCCATCATTCCGAAGATATCAAAAAATCCATTGTTTCACATGAAACATTTCTTTTACAGAATTCAATAAATATTTATTTCTGGTAAATAAACAGATTTATTTATCTATTAATTTCTAAACTGTAATAAATCATAGTATATAACAATATATTTCACATGAAACACTTTTACTTCATATTTTTTAAGAAAAACAAAAATATTCCCTGTTCTGCTCTTTTTTCATAAATCCAAATTATATTGAAAAGCTTTAACATATTAATTTATCCATATTAAATAGAATTAAAATTTAATGCCATCTTTTGTTTCACATGAAACATTTTTTGATATAATAAACAAATTAAACTTATATAAAATAATTTTATATATATTTATTACACTAATATAAAAACAAGATTATAATTAATTTATTTCTAGAAACATAATCAAAAACTCTCCCAATGTTTCATGTGAAACATATTTCCTGCTATAAACTAAAAAATCTTCTAATATAATACGCACAGATGTTTCACATGAAACATATTATAATGAACAAAAAATATTCCAGGTAATCAATTATTATATACCCTAATTATTGATTTATATTTACTACCAGAACAGTATCATGTTTCACATGAAACATTACTAGCTGTTTGTAATGTTTAGCCTTCTATATAATTTAGATATTATTGTATTTTGCAAAATCAATTATTCAACCTACTCATTCCTAATGACCTGCTTCTTTTTTCCGAACTTCGTCGAGTAACCTCATAGAAAAATTATACCAGCTAATACCATTTGCCTGAGTGTTTCACATAAAACAAAAATCATAAAAATGTGGATAAGTTTGTGGACATTGTGGATAATTTTAAAAAGTTATCCACAATTTTTAAACAAAAAGGACCAGCCATAACAAATTATAGCCAGTCCTTCCAAAATTACAGAAATTTATTATTTATAATCTTGTAACTTGTTGTATTATAATGAGTTACAAGATTTACTCGTCTTCTTTTTCCTGAATCTTATCAATTCCGACAATATAATCAGGTTCAGTTACTTTTACAATGCTTACACCAGATGCTGCCTGTCCTTGTGTATTTACATCAGTTGCTTTTACGCGTAAAGCTTTACCCTGACTTGTCATACATACAATTTCATCTTTATCTGCAATGTTTAATGCACCAATAATTTCACCTTTTGATTCAACATTACCAAAGATTCTCTGGCCACCAGTTCCTCTTCCATGAACAGCAAAACAATCAAATGAGATTCGTTTACCATGTCCCTTTTCTGTAATCAAAAGAATGTTAGAAGATTCTTCAACTGGAACAGCAGAACAGATTTCATCACCTTCAGTAAGCTTCATTCCGTTTACACCAGTTCCTGCTCGACCCATAGTTCGTACTGTATCTTCTTTCATTCTTAATGCTTTACCTCTGCGAGAAACAAGCATTACTTCAGAATTACCAGTTGTAGGAATTGCACTGATTAATCTATCGCCATCTCTTAATTTAATACCAATGATACCTTTTGTCTTAGCATTAGCAAATTCAGAAGAACGAACCTTTTTAATAAGTCCCTGTGCTGTTGTCATCAACAAGTAAACATCATCTGAGAATTCTTTCAATGAAACAATCATTGTAATTTCTTCATCAGCTGTTACCTGTAAAAGACCTTTAATATTTACACCACGACTTGATTTTTCAGATTCAGGAATTTCATGAATCTTCAACCAGTAAGCTCTACCCAAGTTTGTAATAAACAAGAGATATTCTTTTGTTGATCCAATAAAGAGTTTATTTACATAGTCAGTATCAAGCAGAGCTGTTGAGTTACTTCCAGTTCCTCCTCTACCCTGCTTCTTATATTTATCAACAGAAACTCGTTTGATATAGCCAAGACGAGAAATCATTACAACCATGTCTTCGTCTTTAATCATATCTTCAACATTGATTTCTTCAACTTCATCATGAACAATATCAGTGCGGCGATCATCACCATATTTTTCTGCAAGAGAGAGAATATCGGTTTTGATAAGCTGTAAGATTTTATCGTGATTAGCAAGAAGATCCTGTAAGTAATCAATCCATGCCTGAAGTTCTTTAATTTCTTTCTGAAGATCTTCAATTGAAAGATGAGTAAGACGACGAAGCTGCATATCAAGGATTGCCTGTGCCTGTTCATCAATAAAGCTGAATCTTTTCTTTAAAGCTTCTTTTGCTGTTTCTGGAGTTTCACTCTGTTTAATGATTTTGATTACTTCATCAATATTATTAATTGCTGTAATCAATGCTTCCAAAATGAGCATACGATGTTTAGCAACTTTTAAATCATAAATAGAACGACGAGTAACAACTTCATCACGGTGATTTACATAATGAGCAATCAGCTGTTTGAGTGTAAGAATTTCTGGTTTTAAATAAGTTGGAGGAAGAGTTAAATATTCTGGTTCATTATAACGCGGAGCTCCTTCTTTTATCTGTGGAACCAAAGCAAGATTAATTACACCAAAGTTTGACTGAAGTTCAGTTTTAGAGAATAACTGATTCAAAACGATTTTTGTAACTGCACCTTTTTTAAGCTCAACTACAAGACGCATACCTACTCGGTCTGAAGTTTCATCGTTTGCTTCAACAATACCTTCGATTGCTTTTTCATCTTTAAGCTGATTAATCTTCTTAATAATATTTGTTGTATTTACACCGTATGGAACTTCTGTAAATACAATAGACTCTTTTCCATTTTTTGCAGTTTCGATTGTAAATTTAGAACGAATTACAATTTTACCGCGTCCAGTTTCATAAGCTTTTTTAATTCCTGCTGTACCGTAAATAATACCGCCAGTTGGGAAATCTGGACCTTTGATATGATGCATTAATTCTGGAATAGTAATTTCTGGATTATCAATATAAGCAGCAATAGCATTAGCAACTTCACGAAGGTTATGTGAAGGCATATTTGTTGCCATACCAACCGCAATACCAGTTGTACCATTACAAAGAAGGAATGGGAAAGCTGCAGGAAGAACTGAAGGTTCGTCACAAGTATCATCAAAGTTTCGAACCATATCGATTGTATTCTTCTTAATGTCTGCAACCATTTCTTCTGTGATTTTAGACATTTTAGCTTCGGTATATCGGTAAGCCGCAGCAGGGTCACCGGCGATTGTACCAAAGTTTCCCTGTGGAGTTACAGTTGTATATCTCTGAGCAAAATCCTGTCCAAGACGAACAAGAGCATCATAAACTGAAGCATCACCATGTGGATGGTAATGACCAAGTACATCACCGACGATAGTAGCACATTTCTTAGTTTTACCACCTGAGGTAAGATGAAGTTCATCCATGGAATACATAATTCGACGGTGAACTGGTTTAAGACCATCACGAACATCTGGAAGAGCACGCTGTACAATAACAGACATGGAATAGTCAATATAAGCCTGTTTTACTTCATCTTCGATTGGAATCTTAATTACAGATCCACCTGCTTCAGTTTTTATTTCTTCTAACATTTTTCAGTCCTTATAATTTTTCTAACTACCGTTTGTAAGTTTTAACGACTAAATATCAAGATTTGCATAACTTGAGTTAGACTCAATGAATTCACGACGAGGTTCTACTTCCTCACCCATACAAATACTAAATATTTTATCTGCGGCAATTGCATCAGGAATTGTTACAACTCTCATTTTACGATGAGCAGGATCCATTGTTGTTTCCCACAACTGATTACCATCCATTTCACCAAGACCTTTATAACGCTGAACATCTGCTTTATCACGCTGTTCACCAAGAGCTTCCAGAGCAGCATCTCTTTCTGCATCTGAATAACAATAAACAGGTTCTTTCTTTCCAAGCTGAACTTTGAACAATGGTGGCATAGCAAGATAGATATGACCATTTTCAATAAGTTCAGGCATATAACGGAAGAAGAAAGTTAAAAGCAAAGTACGAATATGAGAACCATCAACATCGGCATCGGCCATAATGATGATTTTGTGATAACGCAATTTTTCGATATTAAAATCTTTTCCAATACCTGTACCAAGAGTTTTGATTACAGGTTCAAGTTTATCGTTACCAACAACTTTGTCTGCAGCAACTTTTTCAACATTAAGCATTTTTCCCCAAAGAGGAAGAATTGCCTGTGTTTTTGAATCTCTACCTTTTTTAGCAGAACCACCGGCAGAGTCACCTTCGACAATGTATACTTCACAAATTTCTGGATTATCTTTAATTGAACAGTCAGAAAGTTTTTCTGGTTTTGAGAATCCTGCAATTCCTGATTTCTTGCGGGAAGCTTCTTTTGCTTTACGAGCAGCAACTCGAGCAGTAGCTTCACCAATAGATTTTTCAAGAACCTTTTCCAAAATGGAAGGATTCAATTCAAAGAAGATTGTAAGTTTTTCTTTAACAAGAGAATCTACAATTCCTTTTACTTCTGGGTTACCAAGTTTATCTTTTGTCTGTCCTACAAATTCAGGTTCTGGAACCTTCATAGAAAGCACAGCTACAAGACCTGCACGAACATCATCACCAGTTAATTTTTCATACTGATCAGCTTTAGGATCTTTTACACCATCAATTTTAGGCATTTTCTTTTTAAGCTTTTCGTTTGAATCCAAAGCTTTATTCAATACCCATAAAAGTGCAGATTTAAAACCATCAAGGTGAGTACCACCATCACCAGTGCGAATATCGTTTACATAAGTATGAATATTTTCTGAATAAGTTTCGTTATACTGGAAAGCAAGTTCTGTAATTACATCATCTTTATCACCAGTAATATAAATTGGTTCTTCAGGATATTTTAACTTTGATTTAGTATTAAGTTCATTTACATAGTGAACAATACCACCTTCGTATTTAAGAACTTCTTCTTTTGGAGTTTCTAATCGTTCATCGCGGAAAGTAATTACAATTCCACTGTTCAAGAAAGCTAATTCTTTTAAACGCTGAATAAGTACATCCCAGTCATAAGTTGTTGTAACTGTAAAGATAGTTTTATCAGCTTTCCAGCGAATGATTGTTCCATGTTCATCAGTATCACCAATAATTTCAACTTTAGACTTTGGAACACCTCTTTCATATTTCTGACGATAAATATGTCCATCTCGTTTTACTGTAGCTTCGAGCCAATCAGAAAGAGCGTTTACACAGGAAACACCTACACCATGCAAACCACCCGAAACTTTATATGAACCTTTATCAAATTTACCACCGGCATGAAGTCGTGTAAGTACAAGTTCAAGAGCACTGATTTTTTCTGTTGGATGAATATCTGTTGGAATACCACGACCATTATCTTCAACACGAACTACATCATCTTTCTCTAAAGCAACAATAATATTGTCACAGAATCCTGCCATGGCTTCATCAATAGAGTTATCTACAGTTTCATAAACTAAGTGGTGAAGTCCTTTAGGTCCTGTAGATCCAATATACATACCAGGTCTTTTACGAACAGCTTCAAGTCCTTTTAAAACCTGAATATTACCAGCATCATAGCTTTTATTTTCTTCTGCTGACATTATTTTTTCCTTTAAATAAATTTGATTTTTTTTAGAAGAACATTTATCTTAAATAACGGGATTTTTCCCCTAAATCCAGTTAAAATAAATATCTAATATATAAGAATATATATGTTAAATTATACCCCATAAATCATATAAATTCAATTAATAAACTACCTAGAGTTAGTTTTAAAATAACTTGAAGAATTAATTCAACTTAAGGATAATAAAGGCATGTCTGATAACTTTTACCAAGAAGCATGGAACTATGCACTAAACGAAATTCACACTCAATATAAAAACGAAAACAAAGAACGAGAATTCCTTTTTAATTTTAATATGAATTATGTTGAAGATAACGAAAACAAAATTATTGCTTCCGTTCCTTCTAATTTCATGATGATGACAGTTAAAACTAAAGGAATTATTTCCATTGTTGAAAATAAAATTCGTGAAGTTACAGGTCAGCCTACAATCACAATTGAATGTATTATTTCTAATGATTCAGAAAACTCTACTCCAACACCAACCGTCAATCCGGTTCCAGAAACTACTGAATCTACAGAAGATAAACCATCTAATCCATTATTACGACTAAATATTGAACCTACAGAAAATGATGAAATAGATTTTGAACCTTCTAAAAATAATAATTTACCTGATGAAAATATTCCTAAAGAAGACATATATCCATTTTCAGATAAATTTACTTTTGAAAGCTTTGTTCCTGGTGATATAAATGACTATCCATATAAAGCAGCAATTGCAGTTGCTCAAAATCCTGGTGAAAAATATAATCCAATTCTTTTTTATGGTGGATCTGGTTTAGGAAAGACTCATCTTACAAAAGCAATTGGAAACTATATTGCACTTAATAATCCAAATAAACTTAAAATCTGTTATGTATCTGCAGAAACTTTTGTAAACGAATTCACAAAATCACTTTCGATTTCTCCTAAAAAATTAAATGAATTCAAAGAAAAATACAGAAATACTGATGTTTTGCTTTTGGATGACATTCAATTTTTACATAATAAGCCTGCTTTACAGGATGAATTATTCTTTACTTTTGAAGCTTTATCATTGAAAAAATCTCAAATGGTTTTTACCTGTGATAAACCAATCAAAGAAATCAATAATATGACTAGCAGACTTGTAAGCAGACTTTCCAACGGATGGAGTATTAACTTAGATCCTCCAAACTACGAAACTCGAATTGCAATTATTCTTAAAAAGATTCAGATGGAAAATAAAACTCTGGAACCTGAAGTAATTGATTATATTGCAAAAAATGTTGAAACAAATGTTCGTGAACTTGAAGCAGCATTACATAGAATTTTTGGATATGCAGAACTTACTGGAAACAAACCAACTCTCCAGGTTGTAAAAAGTCAGCTTAAAGATATTTTTACAAGCAACGGAAATGAAAAAGTAAGTGTAGAAACAATTCAAAAGGTTGTTGCCAAAGATTACAATCTTACAGTTGCAGATTTAAAATCTCCAAAAAGAGATAAAAAATTTGTAATTCCAAGACAGATTGCCATGTATATTGTTAGAAATATGACAGAACTTTCACTTATCGAAATTGGAAGCGAATTCGGTGGAAAAGATCATACTACAATTATGCATGCAATCGAAAAAATTGAAGAAAATCTTAAAACAGATCCATTATTGGAAAGTAGAATTACTTCATTAAAAAAGGAAATTAAAGAATTTAATAATAAAAACTAATAACTATCTGAAACTAACAAGTGTTAATTTAAAGTGTATAAATAAACTTTAAATTGTGGATAAATCTTGAATTATTGATTAAAATGTTAATATGTGAATTTAAAGTGAATTCAAATAGGGCATTTATCAACAATGTAATTCTTTATTTTATAAAGAGATAAGTGACTTATCCACAGAATTCACAGACCTTATTATTACTACTATTAAATTTATGAATTTATAATATATAAACATGTGAAAAGGAGATCTTAAAAATGAAATTTACATTTGATAGAGATGCAATGATAAAAGAAATTTCAGTTGCACAGGAAATTATTACAAACAAGAATGCTCTTTCTATTCTTTCTAATATTTTAATTATTGCTGAAAATAATGAACTTATTATTAAGGCTACTGATTCAACTGTTAAATTTACAACTACACTTCCAGTTGATATTCAGGAAGAAGGAAGAACTACAATTTTCTGTGATAAATTCATAAGTATTATTTCTTCTTTACCTGCTGGTGATATTGAATTCATTCAGGAAGATATTGTTGTTACTATCAGACCAATTGCTAAAAGAGTTAAATTCCAGCTTAAGAGTCAGGCTAGCGATAAATTTCCAGAAATTGGAACTTCTGAAAATGTTCCTTTCTTTGAAATTCCTGCAAAAGACTTTAAAGAAATGATTAGACAGACAATTTTTGCTGTTTCAGAAGATAGAAATCGTCATTTTATGACTGGTGTTTATTTTGTAAAAAATGATGAAACTCTTACAACTGTAGCAACTGATGGTCGTCGTCTTTCTTGTGTAAATAAAGTTGGATTAAATGTTCCTAACTTCCATCCTTCTATTGTTCCTACAAAGATTTTGAACTGTGTACTTAAAAATGCTTCTGATGAAGGTAATATTGAAGTTGCAGTTATTGATAAATCTATCTTTGTTAAATTTGGAAATATGGAATTTTCTTCAGTTCTTATTGATGGAAACTTCCCTAACTATCAGAAAGTAATTCCTGAAAATCTTTCAATGTCAATTATGGTAAATAAAGCTGATTTAACAGAAGCTCTTCGTCGTACAACAATCATGATTGATAAAAAAGCCAGCAAGATTATTTTCAAAATCAGTTCTGGAGTTCTTAAAATTATTTCTCCTGATTCTGATATGGGAAATGCAGATGAAGAAATTCCATGTAGATATGATGGAAACGACATTAATATGGCTTTGAACTACACATATCTTATTGATCCAATTAAAGTAATTGAGTCTGAAAATGTAGTTTTTGATTTTAATGTAAATGAAAATAACGATATTACAAAAGCAGTTATTTTAAGATCTGAACCAGCTTCTGATTATTTACATGTAATTATGCCAATGAACTAATAGATAATGGGATTTTTATATCAGTCATTTTATAACTTTAGAAATCTTAAAAATGATAGAATAGACCTTTCTTCGCGAGAGGTCTATTTTGTTGGTGAAAATGGTCAGGGAAAAAGTAATATTCTTGAATCTCTGTACTATGCAGCCTATGGAATTTCTTTTAGAACTCATATTGATTCTCAAATAGTAAAAACTGGTGAAAAAAACTTCAGTCTAAATGCAATGTTTAGAAAGGATGAAGATAATTTTCAGAAAGTTTCGGTTATTTTTGAAGACGGAAAAAAAAGAATCGAAAAAAACGAAAAAAGAATTCAGGATAGAAAAGATTTAATCAACACAATTCCATGTATTCTTTTTTGTCATGATGATTTAAGGTTTGCAACTGGTGAACCTGAATGCAGAAGATTTTTTATTGATCAGTCTTTGACTCTTTATGATTCTAATTACATTGAAGATTTAAGAAATTATAAAAAAATATTAAAAAGCCGAAATCTTATTCTTAAAAATCATGAATATGAAATGCTGGATGTTTATGATAAACAGCTGGCACAGTATGGATACATAATTCAGGATAAGAGAAAAAAAGCTATATTCAATTTCAATATGATTTTTGGAAAAATTTATGCTGAAATTACTGGAATTGAAGGCTTAAATATTGTTTATGAACCAAGCTGGGGAAAGATAGAAAATTTTAACGAAGCTTCTATTCTTGATTATCTTTATGAAAGAAGGGATAACGATAAAAATAATGAAACTTCAATGTCTGGTCCTCACCGAGATAGAATAAATTTTGTTTTAAATAATAGATTGTTTGTTCAAACAGCTTCTACAGGTCAATGCAGACTTATTTCATTATTATTAAGAGTGGCACAGTCTGTATATTTTACAAGAACTACAGGTTTAAAACCTGTTTTATTAATGGACGATGTTCTTTTGGAATTGGATCCTGATAAACGAGCTAAATTAACAGCAATGCTTCCAGAGTATGATCAGTTATTCTGTACATTTTTACCTGGTGAGCCTTATGAAAGATACATGCATGATACAACTCGTGTTTATAAAATAGATAAAGGAGGATGGAATGGATAATATTATTACTTCTTCAGATTTAATTTCCAGCATTATGGATATGGCTTCTTCGACTACAGTTGGAATGCCTAATGTTTGGAAAAAAGTTGTATCTAAAATTAAAACTTATAATGACAATGAAGATTCAGAAAAACATATGTCTATGGGTTTAAGACTTGCTGCAAATACAAGAGTTATAGATTTGAAAAATGGAATTCTTTTGGTTGAAACAGATCATCCAGGATGGATTCAATATTTGAATGTTTATAAGAAATTTATAATTACTGGTATTAAAAGAGAAATTCCGGATATTAAATTGAATACTCTGGCTTTTCGTGTAAAAGGCAGTGATTTTTGTCTTGCTGATAATTATGATAAAGCTTTTGAAAATTCACAGAAAAAACAGCAGGAAAAAATAGAAAAAGATGAAAAAATTCTTGAAGAGTATACAAAAGTAGACGATAAAAAAGAAAAGAAAGAATTACCTCCAGAACTTAAAGAAAAATTCGACAGCCTTATTAATAGTATGTTGACAAGTTCAGAAGATAAATGATACATTTTGTTACTATTATATTTTTATAATTTGAAACTATTTTAATTTATATATAAGGAGTACGTTCCATGAAAAGAACATATCAACCAAGTAAAGTAAAACGCAATAGAAAATTCGGATTCAGAGCTCGTATGGCTACAAAAGGTGGTCGTAAAGTTTTAGCTAGAAGAAGAGCTAAGGGTCGCGCTAAACTTTCAGTTTCAGACGAAAAGAAAAAATACTAATCACTGATACAGGGATGGAAACAGACTTAATAAAAACGGGATTTTTTAGTCGTGAAGAACGGATAAAAAATCCCTCTGATTTTAAAAAGCTGTTTAAAACAGGAAAAAAGATAAGTATTCCAGGAGCTAAATTATTTTTTCTAGAAAATAATCTGGGTATGAACCGTGTTGGTTTTCCTTTGATTCGTGGCTACGGTAACGCGGTCGAAAGGAACTTATCAAAAAGATACAGCCGAGAAGTCTATCGTTTATTAAAATCACATCTGAACACCGGATATGATATGTTATTTCTTATTTATCCAGGAAACGACTCGTTCAGCACGCGATGTGATCAAATTCGTTTATTATGTCAAAAAGCGGGATTATTTAAGGATTAAGCCCTCAGTGGGTTTATTTTAAATAATTCTATTTTAGGAAACCAGAATGAAATCTATTTTAAATAGATTAGGTAATGCATTTAAAACATTATTGGTAAAATTTTTTTGTTTTCTTATTAGAGCTTATCAAATCTGTATTTCACCATTGCATCCTCCATGCTGCAGATTTACACCTTCTTGTTCAGCTTACGCCTTGGAAGCAATAAAAAAATATGGACCAGGTAAAGGTCTTGTTTTGTCTATTAAGCGAATTCTTAGATGCAATCCATATCATGAGGGTGGGTACGATCCCGTTCCATGATAAATATTAAAACAAGGAGTCACTTATGGATAAAAATGCCATTTGGTGCGTTGTTTTATCTACACTCGTAATCGTTGGTTCATTTTTAATTTACCCAATGTGGTCTAATAGAAATGCTGTAAACGAAGAAATAGTTGTAGAAGAAACAGCTAATGTTGAAACTCCTGCTGAAAATATTATTACAACAGAAGAAAATGATTCTATTATTGCTGAAGTTTCTGAAAATGAAGCAGAATCAGAAGAAGTTGAAGTAGTACCAGCAGTTGCAGAAGAAATCGAATTTGAAACAGAAAAAGTAAAAGTAACTTTCACTACAAAAGGTGGTGATATTACAAGTTTTAAATTAAAAGATCACAAAGATACTGATACAGATGATGCAGTTCAGATTGCAGATAATATTAAATCAGACATTAAAAATAGAGCAGTTTCACTTGCTTTAGGTCCTGCAGATACAGATATTATTGACGATATTTTTATTTGCGAAAGAGATTCTTCTAATCCAAATGTAATTCTTTTTAGAAGAGAAATTACAAAAAATGGAAAAAAATTCAAATTAGGAAAGAGATATACTTTTGATCCTAATGAATACATGTTCAAACTCGAAATTCTTGTTCAGGATGCAAAAGATGGTTTGAATTTTGACGGAGTTGCTTATACTTTAAGAACTTCACCTCAGATTGGTCCACATTTTAATCCAAAACAGAATCGCTACGAAAGCCGTCAGTTCATTGCATTTGATGGTAAAAAAGCAAAAAAAGTTCCTGTAGGAAGTGGTGTATTTAAACCATATGAAAAAACTGTTCTTTGGGGCGGTATTGCAGGTAAATACTTTGAAGAACTCGTAATTCCAGCTTCTACAGATATTTTGAATAAATCTTACTACTCTTCTAAAGTTGAAGTAGATGATTATGCAAATGCTCAGGCTTTCTTTGAACGCCGTCCAATTACAGATAAGAATTCTTCAGATACATATTACATGTATTTTGGTCCAAGAAACGATAAAGACCTTAAGATTTACAATACTCCAGATACAAATGCATGGAAATTAAGTGGTCACAAACTTTCTGAAAGTTTACAGTCTAGTGGTTGGTTAAGTTGGCTCGAATATATTCTTAAAATTTGTCTCGAACTTCTCCATAAAATCATCAAGAACTATGGTGTTTGTATTATTGTTCTTACTATTCTTCTTAAGATTGTTATGTTCCCACTTTCAAAGAAACAGTCAATGAGTACTTTGAAAATGCAGGCACTTCAGCCACAGATTCAGGCAATTCAGAAGAAATACGAAAACGATAAGAATAAACAGCAGATTGAAATGCAGAAAATCTATCAGGAAGCTGGATATAATCCTGCAAGTGGATGTCTCCCATTGATTTTCCAGTTCCTTATTATTTTTGCTATGTATAACCTCTTCAACAATTATTTTGAATTCCGTGGTTCAATGTTTATTCCTCACTGGATTGAAGACTTAACAACAGGTGATTCTGTATATTCTTTCAAAGGTAATGGTATTCCATTATTAGGAAGTGATATTCGTATCCTTCCAGTTGTTTATGTAGTTACACAGATTTTATTTAGTATCTTTACTCAGAATGGTGGTGCTTCTGCAGGACAGAATGCAGGTACAATGAAGTTTATGACTTATGGTATGCCATTCTTGTTCTTCTTCTTATTCTATAATGCTCCTTCTGGACTTCTTATTTACTGGATTACAAGTAATGTTATTCAGATGTTCCAGCAGTTAATTATTAATCAGATGATGAAAAATAAAAAGGCAGAAATGTCAGGTGCTAAAGTTCCAGCTAAAAAATCTTCTAAAAGAAAATAAAGGAAGTAAAAATGACTTATACTTACGAAGGAAAAACTGAAAAAGAAGCTATTGAATTAGCAGCTGCAGAACTTGGTCTCGAAAAAGATCAGTTTGATGTAGAAATTCTTGAAACTCAGAAAAAATCACTTTTCAAGAATGGTTATGTAAAAATCAGAGTTGTTCCATTAAACGATGAAAAAGTTTCATCTTATGAAAATAGAGCAATGGAAGAAAATCACTCGAGAATTGTAACTGAACCTCTTCCACAGGGTGAATTTGAAAATAAACTTATTGAATTCATTACTTCTGTAATTGAAAAAATGGGTTACGATGTAAAAGTTGAAGTTTCTTACAGAGAAGAAAAAAAGATTGGTATTAAGCTTGAATCTTCACACTCTTCAATTTTGATTGGTAGAAAAGGAAAGAATCTTGATGCATTGCAGCTTTTAGCAAATATTTATGCTGGAAGACTTGGTCACGAAGAAATTCGTATTATTCTTGATACAGAAAACTATAGAATTCGTCGTGAAGAAACTTTGGTTCGTCTTGCTTACACAACAGCTGATAAAGTAAGAACAAGCCATAATTCAATTCTTCTTGAACCAATGAATCCATTTGAAAGAAGATTAATTCACACAACTTTAAATGATATTCCAGATGTTGAAACCAAAAGCGAAGGAGATGGTTTATATAAACAGGTAAGAGTTTTATATAAAGGTATTCGCTAGAGGTAATTAATGAAAAAAATAATTCGTGGAATTATTGTTATGATGTTTGCTGCTTGTCTTTATGGAGAAACAGCAAATATTAAAGATGTTGTTAATCCAAAATATTACGATCAGCTTGTAAAGGAAGGGTGCATTAAAATCTTTCACGAAACAAATGATATGAATATGGCTTTAATTCCTTCTTCATCCTTCAAATCAAAGGTGTTGAATGAAAGAATTAAAAAGACAGGAAAACCTTTTCTTTTTGAAAGTTTGTTTCTGTTAAAAAAGGATGACTTAAAAAGAAGCAGTAATTCCAACGATACAGAATTGAATATTGAAGATGTATCCAGAGTTTTAAGATCTATTTCTACAATGCAGGGTATAACTTATTATTCTAATTCTAAAAAAAGGGACAGAATTTTGTATGATAAAGCATATACAATTTCTGGACCTGACAGTAAAACAGCTATTTCTGATAAAAATACAGGCAATGCAGATGGCAAAGTTTTGTATTGTTTATTAAATGATGCAAGTTTTGGTATTACCAGATATAAATTAAATTACAGTCAGAAAGCTAACGAGATTTTAACAACCTTTACAACTACAGATGCATTTGGTTTGGGTCCTATTACAGGAATCGAACCTGGTGATTTAAAAATCAATATATTGGTTATTGATTGTGGTGACAGTTTTATTCTTTATCTTGCTCCTGATGCAAATGTAAAAAATATTGCTGGAATTGATAAAAAGGTAAATGAATCGCTTGTGGCTAGAATGGATTCAATTTATAAGTGGTTTATCAAGCAATTTTAGTTGGAGAACTAAATGAAAACTATGAAAAAAATTGTTGTTGGACTTCTTCTTGGAATGGCTTTGCTTACAGGAGCTTCTTGTAAACCAAAATCTACTAAGAATAAAACAAATAATACTTCTAAAACTAAAGGAATAAGTGCTATGGACGCAATCAATGGAAAAGATGGTTTGTTTGCAATTTTAACAACTGAGAAAGGTGAAATTGCTCTTGAATTGTTCTATAAAGAAACACCAATGACTGTTGCAAACTTTGTTGGTTTGGCTGAAGGTAAATTGGATGCAGCTAAAGGAAAACCTTTTTATGATGGTTTGAAATTCCACCGTGTAATTTCTGATTTTATGATTCAGGGTGGAGATCCAAAAGGTAACGGAACAGGTGGTCCTGGATACAAATTCCCAGATGAATTTGTTGAAGGTTTGATTTTTGATAAACCTGGTAAACTTGCTATGGCAAACTCAGGTGCAAACACAAATGGTTCACAGTTCTTTATTACACATGTTCCAACTGACTGGTTGAACTACAAACATACAATTTTTGGACAGGTATTAGAAGGACAGAAAGTTGTAGATACAGTTGAACAGGGTGATTCAATTATTTCTATGAAAATCGTTCGTAATGGTGCTGAAGCTCAGGCTTTCGATGCTTCTCAGGCTGCATTTGATGCTTTAATCGAAGAACAGAAAAAAGCAGTAGAAGCAGCAAAAGTAAAAGAAATGGAAAAAGTTATCGAAGGATGTACAAAAAGAGATGACGGTATTTATTTCCAGATTCTTGAAGAAGGAAAAGGTGCTTTAGTTGGTGAAGGAAAATCTGTTTCTGTTGGATACAAAGGATATCTTGTAAATGGACAGATTTTTGATGCTTCTAAAGAATTCCACCCACAGGGACACGAAGCTCTTGAATTTACAACTGGTGCTGGTCAGATGATTCCAGGTTTTGACAAAATGGTTCAGGAAATGAAAGTTGGAGAAACAAGAAAAATGGTTCTTCCACCTGAATTAGCTTATGGCGAAATGGGTTATCCAGGAGTAATTCCAGGAAATGCTTACATCTGTTTTGATGTAAAAGTATTGGAAGTTAAATAAAAAA
>JAZQOB010000094.1:0-12899 GCA_045627625.1 Treponema sp. | reverse complement strand
AGAGCCTTCGCAAAACTTTTTGCAACAGAGGGTTTTTCTGTCAAAATCAATCTTTTCATAGCTGCTCCTTTAGGGCAGGCAGCAACTATGCTCAAGATAACCCAATATTGTATTCTTTGCAAGTATGAAAAAAGATGTAATTTCTCAGGTGCCACGTGGCACCTGAAGCCGGAAGCATACTTCCGGCGCCCATGGCTCGGGAGCAAGATAAAGAAACAGGGCCCTGTATGGTGTTCCTACTATATTATGTCTGTGGCCCATATACCCTAGTTGTGGTCCATTGTTTTTCTAAGTCACTGTACGGCAAGGACTTAGCCGTAGTCCCATTCATTTTATTGACGAAAAACCCTTAAAACGCTATTTTTGGTCTCAGAAAAGCGACGTTATGCTGCCTGCCCTGGTACCATAAGGAGTTTTTCTAAATGAAGAATATTAAAAACGTCTTCGATTATTCACCACAGAAAGACCGGCACAGATCTCCGTTTGAATGGGACCGCCCGGTTCACACAAAGGATGATGTCAGGGAACTAAACCGTCTTCTCCGCCTGGCATCCAGAAAGAAACACCGTTCAGAATCAAGATCCACATCCGGAAGAATAAGGCCCTACAGCGAGAAGCTTCAAAGGGTTACATTCAAGCAGACTCACAACAGAGACCTGAAACAGCACGTTGATTACATCAACACCTATATCAGGCAGCTGGAGAAAAAACATGTAATTGATAAACCTGAAACATTCGGAACACCTGATGAAGAATACTTTGCAAACATAGCCCCTCTTCACTTCAAATGCGTAATCTCACCTGAGAATACGGATATGGACTATGAAACACTGGCTAAAGTTTTCATCGAACGACTTGAGTACATAACCGGACACGGACTCTACTGGAAAGGTGCCATTCATACCGATACAGGCCACCGCCATCTTCACATCTGCATAAACGGAAAAGACACTGATGGCAAGGACATTTTCTTCGACCGCGAAATGATAAGCCACACAATGAGGGAAATGCTTCAGGACATTGCTACAAAAATGATTGGACCAAGAACCCAGAGGGAAATAGAAATAGGCAGACAGAACATGCTGAAGGCTAACCGCTGGACAAAGCTTGATAATGAAATTGAGGCTATGAAAGATAACCTTTATACCCAGACGCTCAGTACACCGGTCAGAAGCCGTCTCGAATATCTTTCAAAAATAAAGCTCGCCGAAATCGGACAGGCCAGGTGCCACGTGGCACCTGAATGGAAAGAGGTGCTTCAGGCAACCGGACGATACAACACTTTCCTTGAGGTTTATTCCTCATCGAAACTTCCGGTTGAGCTTTATGACGGAGGACCACTTACTGGCAGAATCTCCAGGGTAATAACCTTCAATACTGACGAAGCATGGAACAACGCAATCGTAGTTGATCAGGCAGACCGGAGGGTCTACGTTCCTCTCTATCACATTCACAGAGACGACCTTGAAGGAAAAGAAGTCACAATCAAAGGCGGTAACAGAAAGATGTCACGCCAGCTGACAGACCGGGACATGACAATTCACTCATCACAATCGCATTCCGACATCAGCCGTTAAAACAATACAGGTGCCACGTGGCACCTGGTTTTTATTATTTAATACATTTTTTATTTATAATGTAATATTTACAATATTTTATTTTTATTGTATTCTGAAACTGTACTGCCTGCCCTAAGGAGTACACAAAATTGAGTTCCAAAAACTACTACCCGAAAGGAACCAATGACACACCGTTCAATCCTCAGCTGCAGCACTTCGACTATATCTGCGGCCAGGTAATGAAAGAAAACCGCATACTGAAATTTGTGGTTGTTGTTTCAGTGCTGTCATTCTTCCTCTCCATCGGAATCTGTATCTTCGCTGTATCACAGCCGGATTCCATCCCGGTTCTGGTAACCATGAACGATTTTGGCGAAACCCAGTACATAGGTCCGGTTTCCCGTCGCAATTACCAGAATTTCAATGTACCGGAAGCAGCCATTCAGGCACAGGTAAAAGAGTTCATTTCCCTCTCGAATACCCTCTCAACAGACAGAACCGTAATGAAGAACGCAGTTAACAAGACTTACCATCTTCTTACTTCTACTACTGCTTCAAAGTATTCGACCCTCGTGAAAGAAGACAATCCATTCAAGGACTTCGGTTCACGTACCAAGGAAGTACTCTTCCAGACTGAACCGCTCAAGGTTTCGCAGGATACCTATCAGGTAGACTATCAGGTCATTACCCGCCAGCTTTCCGGCACCCAGATCAAGAACGAGCCTTTCAGGGCCGTCATCACCGTAAAAATGCTCCAGCCGTCAGAAGAAGATATCAAGGATAATCCGCTTGGTATCTACATCACTTCGTTTGACATGAAGAGCATCGACACCAAAGTAACAAATCAAAGATAACAGCTTTAAGGAGGCACACATCATGAAAAAAATCTTTGTTTACGTAAGTGCTCTCGCACTTCTCCTTTCATCCTGCTCAACTACAATGAGTCTTGAAAACCCGGTTGAATTTACCGAAGACCAGGCTCCTGAAAACCTCGAACAGGAAGAAACTGAAAACAGTCAGGAATTAAACGAAATTGAAATAATTGAAGAACTGAAAACCCAGGACATCGAAGATACTGTAATCTTCGTTGAAAAACCGGTATATATTCCGGAAACAAAAGACAATCCTGAAACAGACCGTCCGCAGGTTACAGGAACTGATGCAACAGACGCCAGCTTGAAACGTGCCGTTCAGAAACCTGAAAACTATAAAGACGGAACATTCTTCTATCAGTTCAATGAAAATTTTGTCTATGAGATTTATGCCCAGCCGTTCCACCTTACCGACATCGAACTTCAGTCAGGTGAGGTTGTAATCGGAACTCCTCTTCTTTCAGAAGATGAATCCGTATGGGAACTTACTGCAGGGGTGGCAAAAAACCCGCTTACCGGGGAAGATATCCAGCACCTTTTTGTAAAACCTGCATATTCAAAACTGGACTCGACCCTCATCATCATTACAGACCGCCGCGTATACCACTTCCGTTTGAAGTCATATTCGGATACACACATGTCGATGGTCCGATTTACTTACCCTTTGGAAAAGAACTCCTGGGCAAAGAAATCAACGAGTGACGGCGGACGCTCAGTCGAAAACCGTTTCATTAAATCGACAAATCCTGAACTACTTTCATTCGACTATCAGATTAAATATTCCCGCTTCAAGAAGCCTGAATTTCTGCCACAGACAGTCTATGACGACGGACAGTATACATACATCAGAGTTGACCCTGTCGTACTTCAGAAGAAGCTTCCGGTTTTATTCAACGAAAGAAATGAAATCGTGAACTACAGCGTTCAGAAGAATCTTTTTGTAATTCCACGTCTCATTAACCGCGTAACTCTGAGACTCGGCAAAGAGAAAGTCGAAATCGAAAAGAAGATCACCAAGATGCCGGAGGTTATTCAGTGAGTGAAGAAATCATAAAGACTTCAGATACATCTGAAGCTCCTGCAGATGAAGAACTCATTGCTGCCGAAGGAGAAGATACAGAACTTCCTCCTCCGGAAGAAAAGAATGAAGCAAATGAGATAAATGCAGGAAACATCATAGGACTGATAATGATAGGCCTTCTTGTAATCTTCATAATTGCCTTCATCGCAATTAACGCAAAAGGTAAAAAGAAGCCTTCACAGGAAAACCAGGAGCTTGATAAAGCCGGAGCAAAGACCGTACTTGAATTCAAGGAAAAGGGAAACGTTGGTTATTCCTCTTCAAATACAGAAGAAGATGATGAAGACACCGAAGTCCAGAAGGAAGAAGAGATCAATGAGATCATAAATAACCTTCCGGCCGCATTAAGTCTTCCCGATCAGGGAGAACCTGGAACAGCACCAGTTGTACAGACAGGAACTGTAACAACAACTTACAGATCCGACAGACCCGATACCCGCAATTCCCGTTCACCGAGAAAAATTGAGGGTATCGGAGGCCTTCCATACACAGAAAGTTCCAGTGCAGCTTCTACCATTGCAAGTGCACTGAGTGGAGGCGTAACAAGAGGTATGACTCGCGAGGAATATATCGCAAATCAGATGAACCTCACTCAGAGCCTTCAAAACAGCATGAACGGAGGTTCAGGACAGACAGCCGGTACAAATGGAAAGGGGCCTGAAGGAAGCAGGGAAAACTTCTACTCTTCAGGTCTTGGAACAGGAGGTGCCGGACACTATCAGAGTCCTACAACAATCTGGGAAGGAACAGTGGTATCCGGAGTACTCGAAACCGCCATCAACACCGATAACCCTGGAATGGTTATGGGACGTGTCAGCGAAAACGTGTACTCAAGTCAGGATCATAAATGGCTTCTGATTCCAGAAGGATCTCTCCTGATCGGGGAATATAATCCTTCCGTTTCTTCCGGCCAGAACCGTGTACAGATTGCATGGAACACACTGATCCGTACAGACGGCTACCGTGTCAGCCTCGGCAATATGAACGGAACCGACAGCCGTGGAGCCGCAGGACAAAAAGCCAGCGTCTCAAACCATCCGTTTGAAACACTTAAGGCTCTGGGACTCATTGCAGTCTTCTCTGTCATAAACACAGAAGTCATGAATGACATTCAGAACCAGAATAACCAGTACCTGCAAAACGCCCTCACCGACGTTTATTCCGAAACGGCAAGACTCGGTAACCGCATACTCGACAGGGCTCTGGACATAAAGCCGACACTGAAGGTCAAGGAAGGAACAGAAATCAAGTTCATAACAAATGTTCCTCTTGAACTTCCACCAGTTGAACAAAACGAAATAACTGAAAAATACATCAGGACAAGAAAATAAGAACAGCAGGAAAAAACAACTTTAATTTTTAGTGTTTATTAAGGAGTACATCATGATAAACAAAAGACACAAACTTACAGGCGTTCTTGGAGCAGTTCTTTTAATGCTCTTTTCCTCTGCCTGCAGTTTCTGGAACAGCATTCAGGATCCGGATTCCCAGATAAAGATAACCGCCCTGAATCTCGGAAAAACTTCCCTCAAAATGAAAAGAGGAAGCCTTGAATACATCCCTGTCTCAGTAAAACCTTCTGACGTACAGAAGGACGTCAAGCTTGAGTGGAGCTATGACAAGAATATTCTTGAATGCGACACATCCTCTGCATGGGGAATTACAGTAAAAGCCGTAAAAGAAGGACAGACAACATTACGCTGCTCCTTCAACGGCTATGACGCTTCATGTCTTGTGACAGTTGAAGGAATAGCAGAAGATGAAGAGATTATTACAGAACCTTACATCTATTCAAACTGGTCTATTCTTCAAACAAGTCCCGGAATAAGTGAAAAGGTCTTTGTTTCCCTTTACGGTGGAGATGCTTCAGACCTCGACGGATATTCATGGAGCGTGGACAACCCTTCCGTAGCTTCCATCCAGGAAACAGGACAGTACTGTGTAATCACTGCAAAGAATACAGGCTATGCCCGTATCAAGGTAACACACAAAAAAGCAGCTTACCCTTACTACATCGGAATCTACGTTTTTGATGACGAAACAAAAGTCGGCTATCTCACAACTTCAAACAACATCGTAACAATGAACGAGAAGGACGGAGAAAAATCCCTTTCTGTATCCCTTGTAAACGGCAAGGACAATACATCATCATCCCAGGGTTTCTCATGGGAACTTCTCAAAGAAGACGGATCTGATATACCGGTATCACTTGCAGCCAACGGAAACAATGCAGTTCTTACTCCGCTAAAAGGCGGGTTCTGTACAGTCCGCGTTACACACCCTGAAAGCGTATATCCTCTTGATATCCTCTGCCGTGTCATCACAATCGTTGAGAATGTCTACATCAACCCGGATAAAACCGTAATCACTTTAAGCGGTGAAAATGAAGAAACCGTGACCGTAAATCTTGAAGGCCTTAAGGACGGAGAATATGACATCTCATCTTATTCATACTCTCTGACTGAAGGAAAAGCATGCGACATAATTGCATCCATCGGTAACCAGGTAACTCTCCGCGGTAAGGCAAACGGATCTGAAAAACTTATCATCAGCCATCCTAAAGCTGCCTACAAAAGAGAAGTCCTTGTCATCGTAAACGGACAGCTTTCTGATGCAGTAGACGCTTCGGTTTACATCACAACAAGCCAGAACTTCATCCGGACAAAAGTCGGAGAAAAGGAAACAGAAGTGAATATCTCCCTTAAAGGCGGAGACGAAGGCGACGAAAAAAATTTCACATGGGCTGTAAAATCAACCGCAAAAGACGGAAGTACATCAGATGTAATCCGTCTTACAACCACAACAGGTTCCGTTATGCTTTCCCGTGCTGCAGCCCAGACTTACTCTTACGGATCAGCCTGGATTGAACCTCTTAAGGAAGGAAGTGCCGTCATCACAGTCACACACCCTAAAGCCGTTTATCCGACTGAAATCCTCGTAAAGGTTCTCGATAAGGATGCCGTTCTTGAAGAGCCTCTTTACTTTACAGGTTCAGGTCTTGTAAAACTCCTGAACGGAACTGAAGCTGAATACCGTGCAGAACTCAAGGGCGAAAACAAATCTAAATCTGATGATGAGGATATCAGCTTTACAGTCGATAACCCGAAAGTCTCTCTTAGTACAGCCGGAAGTCTCGCCGTCATTAAAGCCCCTTCCCTTGGAAACGGAGAAACAAAGGCTTTCATGACTATAAAGCATCCGAAAGCTGATACAGACAAATCGGTTCTCATTATGAGTGCAGACAGCCAGGAATCACTGGATGCCATGAAGGCTCTTTATTCTGACAAGCTTTACTACAACATCAATAAAGGAGAATCTGAAATCTGCCGTGTATATGCTGCAGGCTTTGATGAAAACGGAGACTATGACTTTGCAGGCGTTACCTGGAGGGTAAAGGATCCTTCGGTTCTTCAGATCGAAAAACAGGATAACAATCCTTTTGCATGCCGATTTACAGGCCTCAAGTCAGGCGAGACTGAACTTACAGTTTCTTTTGAAGGAGTTTCCTGCACATTCAAAATTACAGTTTACCCTGAAGGAAGCCAGGTGCTCACTCCTGAATGCTACCTTACTACAGGCCAGAACGTAATTGTCCTTAAGAAACCAGGCCTTTCCCAGAATGCCTACATCGGAGCCGTTAACATCAAGGAAAGCTCATACTCCCAGATTTCCTGGGTAAGTGAAAATCCTTCAATCGCACAGGTTCAGGGAAACGGAGTAAACGGAACTATCACATCAGTCAGTGAAGGCGAAACAGTAATTACAGTTTCACATCCTGAAAGTGAGAACGTTCTCAAAATTTATGTCCGCGTAGGTTCTGAATATGTAATGACAGAAACCGAACCTCTCGTATACATCTCAACAGAAGATGTAGTGACACTCCTTCGTGACGACTCACCAAGAAAACTTCAGGCAGTACTCGTAAACTATGATGGACAGGATACATCGGGATTTGTCTTTGAAACAGACAATCCGAAAGTCGCTTCAATTACGGCACAGTCCCTTAACGGAAACTGTTTCATCAAACCTGAAGGTTCCGGACAGTGTCAGATTACAGTAAGCCACCCATCTTCTTCAATTACAAAACAGGTTCTCATAGTTGTCGGAAACAGCTCGGAAGAACTTGCAGGCTTTACATACCTCACTACTCCAAACAACGTTGTTGCCATCGGAGAAGGAAACACAAAACAGGTTTCAGTATCAGTAAAGAATGCTGAGAACCCTGTCATCGACGGATATGTATGGAGCTCAGGAAATCCTGCAATTGTTGACGTAACATCAACAGGAGCAACAGCAGTCCTCAAGGCAAACAGTATCGGGACAGCCTTTGTTACCGTAACAAACCAGGCCTGCAAATATTCCCTTTCAATCATCGTACAGGTAGTAGATCCTATAGCGGCTTCGAAGAATCCTTATATCCAGCTTTCTTCTTCCGTAATAAACGTTCCTGTAGGAAATACTTACACTACCCTTTCGGCTGATCTTGTCGGAGGAACTGACGAAGACAAATCCGGCTTCACATGGAGCAGCAATGACTCCTCTGTCTGCCTCGTATACGGACAGAATGAAGTTGGAAAACTCAAAGGGGTAACAGGCGGCCAGACATACGTAACAGTAACACATCCGAAAGCTGCCTACTCAGCTCAGGTTCTTGTAATCTGTGATGAAGAATCCAAGAAAGACTGCTATATCTCGGTTCCGACTTCAATTCTTACAATCAAACCAAATGCTCCGAGCCAGACTATTACTGCCTCTCTTGTAAACGGAACTACAACCGACAAGTACAATTTCTCATGGAGTCTTGATGTCTACGATATCATCGATTTCCAGTACTCTGCCAACGTATGTACGATTACACCAAAACAGAGCGGAAGCGTAACGATTACGGTCTCACATCCGAAAGCTGCCTACAGCCAGCAGATAATCGTAAACGTCCAGGAATACTCAAGTTTCGCATTCCCTCAGGACAGCATTTCCCTTACTCAGGGAACAGTTAACTTTCAGAACATGCAGGTTCCGGTAACCAATGTTTCTACTTACACGGAATATACTTCAGATAACCCTGCAATCTGTTCAATTACAGGAACAAAAGCTGTTGCTCAGATTACGGGTGTTTCAGCAGGAACTACTACAGTCAGAGCTGTATTGAAAGCTTCAAGTACCGGTGTTGAACAGGCCAGAAGTGAAATGCTTGTCTATGTAAAGAAGGCACAGGATAATGCCGTTTACATTACTTCAGGAAGTACAATCTTTACCGTAAACAAGGGAAAGAGCCAGTCGCTTTCTGCAACCTTAACCGGAAGTGGAATTTCAACTTCAGACCAGTACGACCTTAAGTGGAGTACTCAGGATACTGATAAGATAAAGATTACAGGTATCGGTCAGGACGGTTCTGTAAAAGGCCAGTCTATCTATGTTACTGCTTTAAGCCAGGGCGAAGCCCTCATTACCTGCAGCCATGAAAAGGCACAGAGCGACCTTCAGTTCTACGTCGTAGTACCAGGAACTGCCGGAAAGAATGTAATGCTCAACAAAACCTATGTCACAATGACAAAAGGAAGCTCAGGAAGCCAGCTGAAAGCTACAATCGAAAATGCTGAAAGCACCTCTGACTATAATACCCTTGAATGGAGTGCAGACCGTGTAAACGGCAATGAAATTGTACGCATCATGGGTAACGGACAGACAGTAACTCTCTATCCTGTGGCAGTCGGTGAAACAACAGTTCAGGTCCAGCTTCCGGAAAACGGAAAGACTGCAAAATGTACTGTAGTTGTTGAAGCAGACAAGAGCCTGACATTTGAAACTTCAAGCAAGAAAGTTCAGCCTTTCCATACAAAACGGATCAAGTATGAAGTAAGTCCTCCGGATGCAATCCTTACATGGACAACAAGCCAGGAAGATGACTTCTTTGAATACAAAGATCTTGGAAAAAACGGTGAAGGTGTCGGTTATGTAGAAATCTCAGGACTCAAGCTCGGGGAAGGAACCCTTGCCTGTGTAACTAACGGTTCTGCAAAAGCAAGCTGTGCGATCCGCGTATTATGGGAATATCAGTTTGACGTTGATACAAAAAGCATCAGCGGAACACCTGCAAAAACCTACACGGTGAACTACAGTGTAAACCCTGCAGATGCAGACATTTCCATAAGTGATACAGACCTTGCGTCCCTCGTAATCACCCGCGGCATGGGTATGATTGACGGAAAACAGCAGTACACCGGAAAAGGAACAATTACCGTAACTCCGAAAGCCGAAGGATCCGGTACCGTTTCAATCCGCGCAACAAACAAGGATACTGGAGAAACAATCGGAAGCTCTTCTCTTGCCATGAACTTCATCTACCCTTCCGTTAACATCAGGGCAAGTCTTGCAGGCCGTGAAGGAAACTTCAGCCATTATGACAGTGCAAACAACACCCTTTATATCGGAGACGGAGAAAAGGTAACCCTTTCCTTCTCAGTCGATGAAAACATAAGCTGGAGTCTTGCATCCTCTTCTCTCGACCACAGAGTAAGCAGTTCCCAGAACTCGAAGCTTACCAACGGCATTGCAACACAGGTCGTCATAAACAATGCCAGTGATGTGATAACTCAGGAATACCTTATTCCGACATGGTATGTTCCAATGGGTGTCAGGGAAGTAAGTCATACAATAGATACTCCAAATGGACCTTCAACAACGATAACCTATGAAGAGGTAGACAAACAGCTTGATCCAAAGACTGACTTCAGATGGGTTGAAAATGACGTCGGATTCCTTGACTTCAATGCAGGATGGAATTTGAGTCCTTCCCAGTACTGGAAAAAAGAGATTCCGTCAAAGGCAAACACTCGTATGTCAATTTCGGAATACCAGAGCATTCCATGGTACTGGCAGCCGGCACATGGTGCAATCCATCACTGGACCGGTTCCGTTGCAGCAGGACCTTGGGATTCACAGCCTACAGGAAACCAGCCGGCAAAACTTGTTAATTCAAACTCTACGGCAATCGTTTCATCTGTGAACACTGACATCCTGACAGTGAACATAACCCACTGCGGAAAGACTCAGAAGTTCCAGATCAACGTAGTAACTGAAACCAGAAACTGCCCAAGATACCAGTAGAGTATAAGTCAGGTTAAATAAAAAAGGGGGAAAGGCATTAAAACCTTTTCCCCTGATTCTTAATGTAGATACGAACTTACGCCTACAGTTTCAGGATATTTATTTGGTCTTTGACCAGCTTCATACATACACTAAAAGTCATATGAGGAAGAGGCCATTCAATATAATTTTCTCTGCTTTCAGAATCTGATAATTCGGGGATCTGGAAAATTTTATCTGTATGATCTGAGGGTACATCTATCCATTTTCTGCTCAAACAACAGAAGATTCTTTTAACGACCATTTGCACAGCTGAAAGTCCAAAATGAAAGAATGATTCATTTTTCAAAGATAACAGCGGAAATGTAACTTTCATTGCAGAAGTTGCAGCAAGCATACATGTTGAAGGAGAACAGCATCCCGGTGTTTTAAATTTAGCAACATCTTCAAGACATGCTGCACAATTACCAACTGTCAAAATCGGTTCTTTCATATTCCTGATTTCTTTTTCGGAATAAGCTTTCCCATCACGATCAAACCAATACTTTACACCATCAATCAGAACTCCGCCGCCTATGATAATTACAAGCGGATGTGTACAATCCTTCTTTGGCGCATAAACAACATACTCGAACCCGGAACGAAGGGCATTCATACATCCTCCATCACAGGCACCCTCAAGTTTACGAACTAAATCGGGAGTAACTTCATCAAGGTTCTTAACAACAGGAGCATGAGGAAGGTTATGCCCTGCAAGAGTTCTTACGTTTGGAAAAGTTTTCACGAAATCATCATCCATTAAGGTTGGGGATGCTCTCCGGAATTTGTTGATTTTCTTTTCTCCGACAACTTCAATTTCTTCAGGTCCAAATCCACGTTTCTCAGCCTCTGTAATAAGAGGAATAGTATCAGGATCTATTCCCATTATTTCAGTTCCTACTCTGTCTGTTGCAACAGGATTTATTCCCGAAATAAGTACTCTGGAATCAACAGGATCAACTGGTGCCGGAGTATTTCCCTCTCCACCAATCAAACCATCTATCAAAGTCAGATCAGGTTGAAATAAATACAAAAGGTCAGCAAGTTTTTTGTTTATGTAATAGTTATGATTCCTTTCTCTGAGCGCATATGGAATTGTTCCCATAGCATTCTTAAACCCGAGAGTTACTCCTGTATAAATATTAGTTTTTAATTTTGGAACTGAAACGTAACATGCCTTGCCAGAAAGAATGTCTTTATATAATTCTGGAATCAAAACTTCTTTCATGACTTCAGCCTTTGGAAGCATATAACGAACAACAGGAACTGTTTCTAATGCTACAAGAAATGTTTTATGATATTTTGCAATTCTGTCATAACCGGCCGTATGAAAACTAGAATTTGTTGGCATTGGTTTTCCGGATGATTCAGTAATGTAAATTGGCTTATTGAATCTTTTTAAGTAGGCAATAACGGCATCAAAAACTCTTGGGTCTGTTGATTCAGGATAATCTGAATCTTTCATGCCAGCCTTGTGATAAACAGAAACTAGATTCGGCTTTACAAATATTTTTTCACAGGCATTAAATTTAGTATAAAAGTCTTCCCTTCCCTGAAGAGTATCAAGATTCTCAAAAACAAGTCTGTATATTTCTTTTACATCCTTTCTTTCAAAATAATCCTTTGAACCATAATTCTTGGGCAAGGCAACATAATCATCCCTAAAATTTTCTGATTCAGGAGCATTCGTTATAACAACATGGGCTTTCATATTTTACCACCTTAAATATTATTTCAGTATAAAACCAATTTCTTTTATTACAGAAGTAACTGTTGTTTTATCTACTTTTCCCATGAACAAAGGAGGAATACGGGAATATGAAACAGTATTTACAGAAAGGAAATCAATATTTCCAGAAACTGTTTCATTTTTAATTTCAGGACCTTTTCCTTTCTCATTGATTTCAACTGCAAACACCGTGCTGTTCTTTAGGTTAAAATCTTTCTTACTGAGAACAATCCAGTTCTTTGTCGCAAGGCTTATAATGTCTCCCCTTTCAGGAATATAAGGTTCTGTAAGCGATGCATCGAGAGTAAAGAATTCTACAGGGTCAGCTTCATTTGCAAACATCCTCATGTGCTCAATAGACATCTTGGTTCTGTAATGAACAAAAATGTTCTGGGCGATGGAACTCTGAATCTCATATCGTTCTGCAAGATATTTATAATCTCTTTTATGCTTGAGGATGAATGTTGGATTTACCGATGCATCCCACTGAGGAACTGTCTTTACTTCATAAGGAATTTCTTCATCTGAGAAAT